>JACPAP010000064.1 GCA_016180765.1 Gemmatimonadota bacterium | reverse complement strand
GTGCAAGAGAACGTCATGGCGATCCTGGAGACGTTGCCGCTCAGTGACGCGGAGCGGACCGAGCGCCTCGAGCGGTTGCTGGACGATCTGTCCCTCAAGCACCTGCGGAGTGCCAAGGCGTACACGCTGTCCGGGGGCGAGCGGCGGCGGCTCGAGATCACCCGTGCCCTGGTGACCCGGCCGCGGTTCTTGCTGCTGGACGAGCCCTTCACCGGCGTCGATCCCATCGCCGTGAACGACATCCAGACCATCGTCGCCGGACTGCGGCGTCGCGGGATCGGCGTGCTGATCACGGATCACAACGTGGAGCAAACGCTGGACATCGTGGACCGCGCCTACATCGTCTTCGAGGGCCGGGTCCAGGTGTCGGGCAGTGTGCGGGAGCTGGTGTTCGACGACCGGGTGGCGGATCTCTACCTCGGGCCGACGCTCACGGCGCGCCTGCGCGCCCGCCTGGGAGCCGCCGCGTGAAGCCCTCGCTCCAGCAGCAGGCCGTCCTGCGCCAGGAGCTCCGGATGAATCCGCGCCTGTACCAGGCGATGGATCTCCTCTACATGCCGCTGCAGGACCTCCAGCAACATCTGAAGGAAGAGCTGCTGGTCAATCCGTTCCTCGAGTTGGTGGAGTCGGACGAGACGGACGCCGCGGCTGAGCCCAAGCCGGAGGCCGAGCAGAAGGAGCGCGAGGAGGCCGAGAGCGCCCAAGAGATGAATTGGGAGGATATCCTGCTCGACGGCTTCCAGGTGGGAGGCGCCCGGCCGCAATCCGAGGATCGGGAGTATTTCGAGCGGGTGCCGGTGGAGACGCCGGGTCTCTCCGACTACCTGCGCGATCAGCTCCGTCTCCTGTCGCTCACGCCGCGCCAGGAGTTCCTGGCGGAAGAATTCCTGGGCGACATCGGGGAGGACGGATACCTCCAGGCCACGCTGGAGCAGATCGTCCAGGGGGCGAACGAAGCCCTGGACGCCGCTCGGCAGGCGCGGGCCGATGCCGGGCGCGAGGGCGGCGGCGGGCCCAGCGACCAAGCCCGGCCCTTCACCCTGCAGGAAGCCGAGGCGCTGCTGGAGATCATCCAGCGGCTCGATCCGCCCGGCATCGGCGCCCGGGACCTGCGGGAATGCCTGCTGCTGCAACTGCGCGAGTCGGGGCAGACCGACTCGCTGGCGTATCGGCTGGTCCACGAGGCGTTCGACGACCTGATCGCGCATCGCTGGAGCGAGCTGGCCAAGCGCTACGGGCTGGAAGCCAAGGCGGTGCAGGAGGCCGCCGATGCGCTGGCCAAGCTGGACCCCAAGCCCGGGCTGCGGTTCTCCCGGAGCGACGACGCCTACGTGATCCCGGACCTGGTGGTGGACAAGATCGACGGCGAGTATCGCGTGTTCCTGAACGACGGGGGCATGCCCCGGCTGCGGCTCAGCCGGGTCTATCGCGAACTGGCGGCCGACAAGAAGAAGTTCGTGGGCGAGAACCGGGAGTTCGTGACCCAGAAGCTCAACAGCGCCACCTGGCTCATCCAGGCGATCGAGCAGCGCCGCCAGACCATGCTCAAGGTCATGCACTTCATCGTGGACCGGCAACGCGACTTCTTCGAGAAGGGCGTCGAGCACCTGAAGCCGCTCACGCTGCGCGAGGTCGCCGACGTCATCAACATGCACGAATCCACGGTCAGCCGGGTCACCAATCAGAAGTACGTGCAGACGCCCCGCGGGGTGCTGCCGCTCAAGTTCTTCTTCTCCAGCAGCCTGGAGACCACCACCGGCGAGGACGCCAGCGCCCGGGCGGTGAAGGCCCAGCTTCAGAAGCTGGTGAGCGAGGAGACCCCCGCGGACCCGCTCACCGACTCGCAGATCGTGGCGGCGCTCAAGGCCCGGGGCATTCGCATTGCGCGGCGGACCGTGGCCAAGTATCGGGACCAGCTCGGCATTCTGCCGGCGCGTATGCGGCGGCGCGTATGAGCCTGGCGCGCCCTCGGGAGCCGGTGCAGGTCAGCGTCCTGGTGCCCGCCAAGGACGAGGCGGAGAACCTCCCGGAGTTTGTGAGCTTATGCGCCGCGGCGTTTCGCGACCTCCCCTACCCGTGCGAGGTCGTGGTGGTAGACGACGGAAGCCAGGACGACACGCCGAGCGTCCTCCAGCGGCTGGCGGCCGAGCACCCGTTCGTCACCGTGGTGACGCATCGCACCCAGCGAGGCATCGCGGACGCGCTCCGGTCGGCCGCTGACGTCGCGCGCGGGAACATCTACGTGTTCTACCCGGCCGACCTCCAGTTTCTGCCCGACGAGATCCCGGCCCTGGTGGAGCCGATCCGCTTGGGCCAGGCCGACATCGTGACCGGCACCAAGCAAGGCAACTACGAAAAGGCCTTCGTGTCCGGCGTGTACAACCGGCTGTGCCGGTGGCTGTTCGGCGTCCGCGTCACGGATCTCAACGCGGTCAAAGCCTATCGCCGGGAGGTTACCGGTACGGTGCCGGTGCGGCCCGACTGGCATCGGTTCATGGTGGTGATCGCCGCCGCCGACGGCTTCCGGGTCACCCAGCGCCGGGTAACGCTCTACCCGCGCCGGGCCGGAAAATCCAAGTTCGGTCTGGGGCGGATCCCGGTGGGCGTGTTCGATCTCCTCTCCGTCTGGTTCCAGCTCCGCTTCGGGCGCAAACCGATGCTCTTCTTCGGCGTCTCGGGCGCCGTCCTGTTCGCGCTCGGCTTCCTGGTGGGCGCGGCGGCCTTGGTGCTCCGGTTCGGCTTCGGCGTGGGGTTCCGCCCGCTGCTCGATCTGGTGATGGTGCTGGTCATCTCCGGTATCGCGCTGTTCGGCTTTGGTTTCGTGGGCGAGCTGTTGGCCGGGCAGCGCGAGGAAACCCGGGCGCTGGCGCGCGCGGTGGAGCAGCTCAGCCGCGAGCTGGAGCGCCGGACCCGGGACTCCTGACGGCCTCCCGGTAGAGGTCGTCCCATCGCCGCACCAACGAAGGCCAGCTGAAATCGTCGCGGAAGCGCCGCCGCCCGGCGTCCGCCAACCGGTGCCATAACGCGGTGTCGCGCGCCAATCGTTCGATCGCGCCCGCCAGCGCCACGGGATCGCCGGGCGGGACCAGGAGCCCGGTCTGGTCGGGGGCGACGATGTCGGTGATACCGCCGAGGTCGCTCGCCACGACCGGTGTGCCGTAACTCATGGCTTCCAGCAGGACCGCGCCCAGCCCTTCGGTGTCGCCCCGGAGGTCCACGATCGCGGGTAACACCAGCGCGCCGGCCTCCTGGTAGGCGCGAGCCAAGGCGTCCGGCGGCACTCGACCTCGCAACTCGACGACCCCGTCGAGCCCCGCCCGCGCCACCTCGGCCTCGAGTGCCGGACGCTCGGGTCCCTCGCCGATGAGGACCACGCGGATCGAGCAGGTCTCCCGGAGCCGCCGGACCGCCTCGATCAACGTGGGAATCCCTTTGCGCGCCACCAACCGACCCACGAAAAGGATCGTGAACGGGCCGGAGCGATCGACCCCCGGACGCGAAGTCGAGGTGGGAGAAGCGGCGCCGCTGTCCGAGAGCCCCGTGGTGTAGGGAATCACGGCGATGGGCACATCTGCCAGCTCACGGATCTCGCGCGCGGTGTAGTGCGAGATGGCGACCACGCGGTCCGAGGTTTTCGCGGCGCGGGCGAGGAAGCCCCGCAGCCACGGCATGGTGCTCTTCACCCACCGCAGCTCCACGCCGTAGAAGGTGGTAACCAGGCGGGCGCCGCAAGCGGCCCTGGCAACCCAGCCGAACAACGCGTGCGGTACCGGCCAGTGGACGTGCACCACGTCATACCGGCGACGGCGACACCAACGCCAGGCGCCGATCACGCCGCCGGCCACATAGCAGGGAACCGCCAGCCGATAGCGCCAGGCCCGTTGGAGACGGTCGGGCACGGCTTCGTCGTGGGTCAGATCTTCCCAGGCGGCGGGGAAATACCGGAAGCGGTGGATGGGGATGCCGTCGAAGTCCCGATTCCCACCGCCCTTATACGCGGACGTGAGGACTTCGACCTCGTGGCCGGCGGCGCGGAGCCGCCGGAGCAACTCCACCAACCAGGGAGCAATGACGTCGTCGGGGGAGCGGGGGAACGCGGTGACGACGTGAAGGATGCGCATCGCCCCGAAAGTATAACCTTGCGCGACGCTCGGGGGACCGTGCAGTTTGCCCCCGCCTATGTCGTCACGGCGAGTCTTGGGAATCCTGGCGCAGGTGGTCGCCCTCGGAGCAGGGGGGTGGTTCCTGCTTCGCACCGCGGCCGCGAGTTGGGGCACCATCGCGCTGTCCGATCTGAGGCCTGCCTGGCTCCCGATCGTGGTGGCCTCGGTCCTGACCGCCGCGACCTACCTCTTCCTGGTCTTCCTGTGGGTGGTGTCCCTGCGCTGGTGGCAGGAGCGCTTCCCCTATCTCGAGGCGGCGCGCGTGTGGTTCGTGAGCAATCTGGCCCGCTTCATCCCCGGAATGGTGTGGCACCTGCTCGGCGTGGCGGCCATGGCGCAGGCGCGCGACCTCTCGCCGCTGGCGGCGGCCGGCGGGATCCTGCTCCAACAATTCGTGCTGGTACTCACCGCCCTGGTGGTGGCGGCCGCGTGGGCCCCGGCCTTGCTCTCGGGATGGGCCAGGGCCATCCCCGCCGAGAGCCTGCTCGCCCTCACCGGGCTGGGCGTGGCACTCCTCGTCCTGGTGCTGCCGCGGGCGATGCCGTTGATGGGCCGGGCGGTGGCCCGGGTGCTACGGCGGCCGGTGAGTTGGCCGGCGCTGCCCCCGGGAGAGTTCACGTTGTACGTCCTCGGGCTGTGCGTCCCGTGGGTGGCGTACGGGATCGCCTTCTGGCTCTTCGGGCGCGGCCTCCTCGGCACCCAGGCGCCCAGTTTCCCGTTGGCGGTGGGTGGCTACGTCGCCAGCTACGTGGTGGGGCTGATCGTCGTGTTCGCGCCATCCGGGCTGGTGGTGCGGGAGGCCGCCATGGTCGCGGCGTTGGCACCGGCCATCGGGGGCGGCGCCGCGCTGGTTCTGGCAATCGCCACCCGTGTCTGGCTCTTGATGGTCGAGCTGGCGACGGCGTTGGGCGTCGTGCTACTGCACGGCGTGGTGCACGGCCGCCGCCCGCAGGGAACCAGCGGGGCGGGGCGGCAGTAACTGGCTCACCGGGCCGTTGTTATATTCTGTTCCACCCGTGACGACACCGAGAATCGCCCCCGCGTCCCGCCAGCTTCGGGACTTCTACCGCGCCCGCTACAACTGGCGCAATGCCAGCGAAGAGCGGATGCGCTTCCGCAGCCACGCCCGGCTGGCCCGGGTGCCACCCGGGAGCGCCGTGCTCGATATCGGCAGTCGCAATGGAGACCTGCGGAAGTACCTGCCCCCGGATGTGAAGTACCAGGGCATCGACATCGCGCCCGAGTTCGCGGCACCGGAGATTCTGATTCACGACATCTCATCCGGAATCCCGTTTCCGGACGCCTCGTTCGACTTCGTGTTCATGGTCGAGGTACTCGAACACACCCCCAATCCGTTCCACACGCTCGGCGAGATCCACCGGGTGCTCCGGCCGCACGGTGTGTACATGGTGTCGGTGCCTAACCCGTACCACTTCAAAGAACTCATCTGGAACCTGTTCAAGGTCCCGGACCGTCAGGGGCACATCTACAGCTGGACTCGGCAAACGATCACGCGACTCGCGGAGATGAACCGCTTCCGGCTGGACGGGAATCGCGGAACCTATCTGTATCCTCCCGTTCCTCCCCCGTTCTTGTTCGCGTCGCGCTCGATCGTCTACCGCTTCGTGAAGGCTTTGACCTGAACCGGCTCATCCAACGCTTTCCCAGCGGCGCGGCCGCGGGCTGCTACGCGCTGGTGGTCGCCGTCACGTTCTGGCCCTTCTGGACCGGTAAGATCCTGATGGGCGAGCTCAGCGACCTCAAGCACGTCTATCAGTTCCGGCTCTTCGCGGCCGAGTACTTCAAGCGCTACCACGACGTTCCGGGTTGGAATCCGTACATCTTCGGTGGCATGCCGTTCTTGGCCAATCCCACCAACGGGGACACGTTCTATCCCGGATTCCTGTTGCGCTTGCTGCTCCCGGTGGATCTCGGCATGACCTTCGGGCTCATGGTGCACATCGCGCTGGCAGGGTTCTTCACCTACCTGTTCCTGCGGGAGCTGAAACTGGAGTGGGGCGGGGCCTTCGTCGGGGGCATGGCCTACCTGTTCACCGGCATGATCGTCTCGCTGGTCTGGGCCGGGCATGACGGCAAGGTGATCGTGAGCGCGCTGCTGCCGCTGGGTTTCCTGTTCCTGTATCGGGCCGTCACCCGGGGGAGTTGGCGGGCCTATCTGGGGTTCGGGTTGGTCGTGGGCCTGAGCCTGCTGTCGCCCCATGTGCAGCTCACCTACTACGAGCTGATGGCCGATGGTTGGTTCTGGCTGTTCTTGGTCTTCCTGAGCGGCCAGCGGCCCGCCGCGCATCGCTGGTGGCAGGCGGGGCTGCTCTTCGTCGCGGCGCTGGCGGTGGGATTCGCCATCGACGCCATCCAGCTCCTCCCGTTCGCCGAGAACATCCCGCTTACGCCCCGCGCCGCGGCCGGCAGCACCAGCAGCGGGTGGGAGTACGCCACTTCCTACGCCATGCCCCCCGAGGAGCTGCTCAACGTGGTGTGGCCCAGTTTCTCCGGCATGCTGCTTCAGTACTGGGGGCGCAACGCGATCAAGTTCCACAGCGAGTACCTCGGCGTGGTCCCGCTGATGCTGGCAAGCTTCTCGCTGCTGCTCATGGAGAAGCGCCGCCTCGCCTGGTTCTTCGTGTTCCTGGCGGCCTATGGCGTGCTGTTCGCTCTGGGCGGGCACACGCCCTTCTACCGGATTCCGTACACGCTCCTCCCCTTGATCAAGCTCACCCGCGCCCCCGGGATGATCTTCATCCTGGTGTCCTTCAGCACCGCCGTGCTCGCGGGGTTCGGAACGCAGGCGCTCCTGCGGCGCGAGGCCCAGGTCGGCGTGGGGCGCGCGGTGGCGTGGGTGGGCGTGCTTCTGGCGGCGGCGTTATTGGCCGTCGCGGGAGCCTGGAAGGGGCTGATGCTGAGCTTCGCGTTCCCGGATCGCGTGGCCTACGTAGACGCGAACTACCCGACCTTCACCTTCGACACGTTCCGCGCCGCTCTCCTGAGTCTGGCATTGCTGGGCCTCATCTACGCCCGGCGCGCCCCGCGCCTCGCGGGCACGCCCTGGGCGGTGGTGGCCGGCCTCCTTGCGTTGCTCGACCTGTGGAGCGTCGAGCGACGTCAGATCGCGTTCACGGACCGGGCCACCACCATCTTCGCTGCGGATGGCGTGGTGAAGGCGGTTGCCGACGACCCGGAGCTGTTTCGGGTCCTCCCGGCCGCACCGCGAGCCGGATACATGGCGGACAACTACCTGATGATCCACCGGCTCCGCTCCGTCCTGGGGTATCAAGGCATGGAGCTCCACGGGTATGACGAGTTGCTGGGCGGAAAGAACTCGTGGCTCGGGGGCCAGGGCAACCTGTTCAACCAGAACATCTGGCGCCTGCTGGCCGTGAAGTACGTCGTCACCGAACAACCGGTGAATCATCCCGCGCTGGCAATGGTGGGAGACGGCCCGGCCCTATCGTACGACGGGTCCCACGTCTACGTGTACCGCTACCAGGGCCACGCTCCCTACGCCATG
>JACPAP010000063.1 GCA_016180765.1 Gemmatimonadota bacterium | reverse complement strand
CAATTGGCGTGCTTCGTGCCGGAAGCCGCGGGGCGCACGTGGTATCCGTACAGCTTCCTGGAGAAGCCGGCGAAGAACCAGTCGCACCTGAACGCCGCGCTGCGGCTGCTTACGACCATTCTCGGGAAGATCGAAGCCGCCAAGGTGTCGTTCCAACGGGTGGCGCTGATTGGATTCTCGCAGGGCGCGTGTCTCGCCCTGGAGTTCGCGGCCCGAAACGCGCGGCGCTACGGCGCCATCGTGGGATTGTCTGGGGCGCTCGTCGGGCCCGAGGGGACGCCGCGCGACTACCCCGGCTCATTCGATGGGACGCCCGTGTTCCTCGGGTCCGGCGACGTGGACCCGCACGTTCCCAAACGGCGGGTAGACGAGACGGCCGCGGTCTTCGACCGCCTGGGAGCGAACGTCACGAAACGCATCTACCCGGGGCTGGGACACGCGATCAACGCCGACGAGATCACGTTCGTGAGGGGGATGCTCGATGCGCTGTCGCCCAAGTGACCTGAGGCGGGCGACGTCATTGCCCTGATGGGACCCCATGACTAAGACCTATCCGTTCATTCCCCTGCAGTTCACCCGTCTCCCCGCTACCCAATCACTGGAACGCGCTCGGGCATTCTACCACGAGATGAACTGCCGGCGCACGACTCGGCACTTCTCCACCGAGCCGGTCCCGCGCGAGCTGATCGAGTATGCCATCCGGACCGCGGGCACCGCGCCCAGCGGCGCGCACCAGCAGCCCTGGACCTTCGTGGTGGTGGGGGATCCCGAGTTGAAGCGCCGCATACGCGAGGCCGCCGAGGCGCAGGAGCATCTCAACTACCACGGCCGGATGCCGCCGGATTGGCTGGAAGCGCTGGCCCCGCTGGGGACCGACGAGCACAAGCCGCATCTGACGGACGCGCCATGGATCGTGGTGTTGTTCCGGCAGGCGTATGGGCTGGCCCCGGACGGGAGCCGGCGTTCCTTCTACTACACCCAGGAGTCCTGCGGCATCGCCGCGGGACTGCTCATCGCCGCCCTGCACCACATGGGGCTGGTGACGCTCACCCACACGCCCAGTCCGATGGGATTCTTGAGTGATCTGTTGGGTCGACCCGAGAACGAACGGGCCTTTCTGGTCATGCCGGTGGGCTATCCGGCCGCCGATGCCAAGGTGCCGGACATCAAACGCAAACCCCTGGATGCTATTGCGTGGTGGAAGTGAGGGTGCTCAGAAACTGGCTTTGACTCCGCCCTGCGCGGCCCGGCCCGCCTCCGGCAGACCTAGCTGCGGTACCACCAGCTGGTCCGTGGCATTGTCCACCCGCAGGTACAGCTCGAGGGAGCGCTCCCCCGAGAGGGCGAAGCGGTATGCCGCTCGGAGATTGAGGACCAACGACGTGGGCAGCGGCACGAACCGGTTGTTGTCGTCCAGCGAGTAGGCCCGGCCGGTGTACGTGGCCTCGACCAGCCCGGAGGCCCCCAGCGGCGGCGTGTAGCTCGCGGCCAGGCGGCCAAGGGTTGACGGTTTCTCCGAGAGGTAGACCGGGTCGCTCGGCAAGTCCTGGAGCCGGCGCACGTGGCTCACGGTCAGGTGCCCGGCCACGGTGACATCCGGACCGGCAAGGAGCGTGGTCGTCATCTCCACACCCAGCACTCGGCTGCCCCGCAGGTTGATGCGCTGGCGGCGCGGGTGGGTCTCGCCGGCGACCAGGACCGACTGCTGGTCGATGGTGTTCGAGGTGAACGTGCCGAAGGGGATGACCTCCGCCTGGAACGTCGGCCGTCTGATCCCCAAGGCGATCTCGGTGAGCACGGATGATTCCGGCTGGAGATCCGGATTGAGTAGGAACCGGTTGAGCGCTTCGCCGAACAGCTCCCGCATGGTGGGGAACCGGCTCTTGCGTCCGGCGCCCAGCCGCAGCTGCCAGCCACCGTCGATCCGATAGCCCGCGCCCAGCGTCACGCTGTAATCGGTGAAGGGGTCGATCGACGGCTTGTCGCCGGTGCTGGGAGCGAACATCGCATCGAAGCTCGCGCCCAGGGTGAGGTCCAGCCGCTCGATCGGGTCCACTTCGTACTCCGCACCCGTGCTGAGCACCACTTGTTGATAGGTGAGTTGCGAGAACGGTTGTCCCGCGACCGGCTGCCCACGGGGCTCGAGATCGAGGTCCCGCTGCTTGTGCGTCGAGGTCAGGCCGTTCAGCGCCAGCTTGAACGCGCTGCTGCCGATGCCGCGCTGCGCCACCAGCCGGCCGCCTACGGTCAAGTCGTGATCTTCTTCTCGACTCTCCAGGCTGTCGTAACTCACCGAGGCGTACGAGTCGATCGTCTGGCGGAAGCGATTCATCCACGCGGCACCCTTCCAGATAGCCGCCGCGCCCAGCGTCCCCCGAGCGCTCAGGATGCCCATGGTGTTGCGCCAGACGGGGTAGCGCCAGAAACGGACGTTGGAAACGGCGGGGTCCTTGTGTCCTTCGGGGGCGACGCCCTTTTCCGCATCCAAATGAAACACGGAAAGGCCTACCTCCGTGCCACCCGCGGCCTGGTGTACGACGCGTCCGGAGGCGTTGGTGATGCGAGCGTCGGTGTTGGTGCGGAGGTCGGGGTCGGGTTGGCTGAAGGGGAGATTGGCGGCGGCGGGCAGCGGGAGGCCGTCGCGAGTGGAGTGCCCGAACGCGGCGGCGTAGGTCCACGGTCCCGAGCTGCCCCGGGCGGCCAGCGAGCCCTGGAGCTGGCTCCCGGTGCCGGCGGTGACGCCGATTTCCACGTGTTCGCTCGCATCTCCCCAGGAGGGAGACGTCAGGTTGACCGCGCCGCCCAGCACGTTGGTGCCGTACTCCACCGGCGGGATGCCCTGCACCACCGAGACGCCCGCGATCATGGAGGCGGGCACCAGGCTCAGGTCCACCCGATTGTCCCACGGCACGTTGAGCAGCGCGCCGTCCAGGAACGCGGCCACCTGGCGCTCGCCGGCGTTGCGCAGGTACACCAGCGTCTCGCCGCGCGAATTGGTTTGGATGCGGGCCGCCGGCACCAGGCGGGCGATGTCCGCCACCGCCACCGCGTCGATCTGCTTCAGCGCCCTGGGCTCGATCTCCACGATGGTGTACGGCAGCGGCGCGGGCACGGCATGGACCCCGTGTACCACGATCTCACTCAACTGGTGGACGCGCAGCGAGTCGCGTTTCCGAGCGGTGGTGTCGGTTTGGCTACGAGCCGCCGCGGGCACCGCGGCGAGCGCGGCGAGTACCAGCACCCCTAGGCGTGAGCTCAATAGCATCGGAGAAAACCCCGTACGTGGCACTACCTGTGAGAAACGCAGGAGACGCAGGAAATGTTGAGCACCCGCGCATGATAACGGGGGCGGGAAGCTGCGTGGTAGGGGCACCACGGGACGCTGGAAGCGCCTCCGGTTTTGTCCTCATGCCGCCGTGCCGGGACGCGATGGTCTCGATTCCACCGGTCACATAGGCGTCATTCGTCGGGCGCGCTCCGGCCCATCCCGGCTTGCTCCCGCACGTACTCTGCCGCCGCCCGATGGGTCGCCCACCACACGCCCCCGCGACCGCGGATGTGTTGAATCAGCTGCTCCAGTGCCACGATGCGTGACCGATGCCCGATGACGTGCGGATGCATGGTCAGCAAGAACATCGTCCCTTCATCGTAGGCCTTGTTGAACTCGTCGATCCAGACCTGCGCCACGTCCCGGGGTGAGCTGTAGCTGTTCCCCTGCGGATTGAACAGCGGGGCGTCGTCCAGGATCCACTCCACCGGCAGCTCCACGATCCCGGTGGGTTCGCCATGGGCCATCAGCTCATAGGGGCGCTCATCCGCCATCAGGGAGCTCTCGTACAGGAAGCCCAGTTCCTGGATGATGGAAAGCGTGTTGGGACTGAAGTTCCACGAGGGCGCGCGGTACCCCACCGGGCGCTCGCCCGTGAGCCGCGCCAAGGTATCGATGGCCTGCTGCACCAGCCGGCGCTCCACGTCTCGGGGGAGGGTCACGTTCATCTCGTGAATCCAGCCGTGCACCCCGAACTCGTGCCGCCGGGCGCGTTGAATCCGGTCTGCCATGTCAGGCGTGATCATGAGGCTCACGGCGGGAATGAAGAACGTGGCGGGAATCTGGTACCGGTCGAGCAGGCTCAAGACCCGGTCCAGCCCGACCCGCGCGCCATACTGGCCCTGCGACAGGGCCCCGATCGTGGGCTCACCGAACCGGAGCGAAATGGTTTCATTGTCCGCGTCGAACGACAGCAGCACGGCCACGCGGGCGTTGTTGGGCCAGCGCTGGGGCTGCAGGCTTCTGCCGGCGCGGACGGCGTTGGTCACCCGGAACACGGAGTCCGTGGTCCACTGCCAGCCCGGCTTCACGGTCGCGGTTCGGGGCGGCTCGGGGGCGCAGGCGGCGACCAGGAGCACACAGGAGACGGCCAGCGGTCGCTTCATGGCGTCGATGCCTCAGCGTGGTGGTTGGGATCGGGAAAAGATGCTCGGTAGGGGAGGAAAGCGCGAGTTCGGGACTCAAGTCCGCGGCCTCATGGCCCAGGACCGGCGTTGAGGCCGAAGAGCCTCGCCAGGTAGGCCCGCGTGTCGCCGCCGGCGTCGGCGAACGCATCGCGGACCGCGCGGGTGTCGAGGCGCACGGAGCGGCCGCTTACGGAGATGCTCGTCTCCGGTCCCGGGCTCACGACCCCGATCTCCTTCGGCTCCCAACCCAGGCCTCGAGCCTCGGCACGGAACGCCGCGACCGCCGGCTCGGGGACCGTGAACAGCAGCTCGAATTCCCCGTGGGGTCCCGCCAGCATGAACCAGGGAGGTAGTCGTGCCGTTCGCGCCGCGGTGAGGGCGGCGGGATGGAGTATTCCGTCCAGCGCGCCCAGGGTGAAGCCCACGCCGTTCAACCGCGACAGCTCGTCCAGTGTGCTGATGGCCCCATCGCTGGTGTCCATGCAGCAGGTCGCGTAGCGACGCACCAGCTGTCCTTCCGCCAGTCGTGGCGTCGGCCGAAACGCCGGGGGATCGGCATCCGGCTGCATCATCCGCGCGAAGGCGAACGCCCCGCCCAGTCCTAGAGGGCCCGAAGCGAACACGCGGTCGCCCGATGTGGCGCCACGCCGGGTCAGCGGCTGGCCGTCTGGGATGAGTCCGACCGCGCAGGCTCCCATGTGGAGCCGCGCGCCGAAGTTGGTGTCGCCGCCCAGGACCGGAAGGCCGCAGGCGGAGCAGGCATCGCGGACGCCGCCCTGCAGGGCCTCCAGCTCCTGCTCCGGCATGTCGGACGGGAGCGTCTGGTTCAAGAGGATGCCGACCGGCGCGGCGCCGACGGCTGCGAGGTCGCTTGCGTTCACCAGCACCGTCATCCAGCCGATGCAATACGGATCGCTGTAGAGACCCGACTCGATCTCCTCCGAGATCGCGTCCGTCGTGAGCGCCAGGACGGACGGGCTCCCGGGCAGGCGGATCAACTCGGCATCGCTTTCATGACGCTGGTTGCACTGGAGGGCCGAGCGGCTGAATCCGCCGGCCAAACGCTCCAGCAGCGCCACTTCCCTTGGCAACGTCGTTGCGGCGTTCATGGACAGATCTTGAGGCAGCGTGGCAGGATAGCGAAGCAGGCGCGCCGTGCCAGAACCACCTCCCCGTCCATTTCGATGGCGAATGGATCCGGCGCTTCAACCGCGAGGCGCGACGCGCTCCACGAGCGACTGCCGTCTCGCCCCGTGAAGCACCCGCGGGCAAGCCCCAGGAGCGCCGAGAGCAGTCGCGGAACCGGCTGCCCTTCGAGCAGGTGCACGTAGAACTGGCCGCTGGCCGACTGGCGAGGCGAGTCGTACCTGAGCGAGCCGGCGAAGTGCGGGTTCTTGACCACCCCGAGGTTGGACACGCTTACCGTCACCGCCGGTTGCTCGTCGCTTCGGAGCGTCATCAGCCGCGGGCGGTGAGCCGCCAGCGCGCGCAAGGCCGCATAGCCAATGGCGGGCCCCGTAGCCAGGCGCTTGAGCCACTTCAGCACCGGGTCCGGCGTGTTGAAGCGATGGTTACCGTCAGCCGTCACACCGATGCTCGCGTTGTTGGCCCAGTACCGGCGGCGCGCGACGCCGTCCGCGTCGGTGTAGAGGAGGAGGCCGATGTCGTGTGCCGTGGCGGCACCGAACTCGAGCCTGCTCGGGACGACGCCCCGGGCTGCCGCCTCGTTCCGGAACGGCTTGTGGAAGTCGTTGCTCGAGCCGAGCCCAACGGCACCGATCGTCACCTGCGCCAGGACGGCAGGCCGGGCCGTCGTCGCGAGGGCGTTGATCAACAGGTGAACGGTGCCGTCGCCCCCGACGGCGACGAAGCGGCGCTCGCCGTGGCGGAGCGAGTCCGCGATGTGTCCGACCGTGTGGCGCAGAGCTCGAGTCTCGTGTATGTCGAATCGTCCCCAGCGACGCTCGAGGTCTCGCGCGATGCCCTGCCAACGCGCCAGCGCGCGTCCCCCTCCGGCGGCGGGATTGAGGAGGACGAGCATGTCAGATCTGCTCCGTTTCGGGTCGCCGGGCCATGGTGACCGCGAAGGCCGCGTACAAGACGAGCAGCGCCGGCGCCCAGTCGGGCTGATACAACGTAGCGAGGCCCGCGAGCCATAACACGTAGGCGTGCACCACCGGCACGATGGCGACGTGAGCATCGCCCTCATCCCGCACTCGATGCAGCCGGATCTGCGCGGCGGTCGCCGCGACGGAACCCGCGGCAACGAATGCCACCGCAGGTAGCATCGACCACGTCCATCCCGGGAGTTGCGGCACACCGGCCACCAGGACGCCGGCCAGGGCGAGGACCGCGAACCCGTCGCTTACCACAGCCGACGGTCTGAGGCCGAACCTGACGGGCAGCGTGTGGTAGCCCGTCGCCCGGTCGGCGGAGAGGTCCTTGTAGTAACCAGTGAGGACGAAGTTGGCGTACCCGAAGAACGCGACGATCAATGCCCCGGTGAGCCCAGTGGGCCACCCGAGTAGCAGTCTCTGGACACCCGGCGCAGCGTCGGCCCCCACCGCCGCCAGGTAGCCCATCACGACCAACAACGCCACGATCCACGCGTTGTAGAACGGCCCGCTCCACCAGCGCCGCTTGAAGAAGGTGTAAGTCGCCAGGCCGAAGACGGTGAGCCCGGCGAACAGGGCGTTGAGCGGGTGGAGCCGGATCAGGAGCGCGCCGCAGAAAAGGAGACCGGCGAGGCTCACCGCCAACACCTGCCGGCGGCTGAGACGGCCCTGCACCAGCGGCCGGTACGGCGCGGAAAGAGAGTCCGTGTCCAGCTGAAAGCAGTCGGTGAGCGCCTGCCCAAAGCCGTATGAAAGGAAGAAGGCGGAGCCCGCCAGGAGCGCCGAGCTCAAGCCGATGGCCGGCCCCAGCGCGAGCCCCAAGATTCCCGTGATGCCGGAAACGAACAGCAGGTACGGCCGCATGGTGATGACGTACCAGCGCACGAAGGCGAGCAGTCCCTGGCCAGTCATGTGATCCTCGGGGCCGCAGGAGCGGCAGAAGCGGCAGAAGCGGCGGCGAACTGGTCACGTCGTGCCCCTCCCCAGCGTTGGAGCAACGGGTACAACCGGTGTAGTAGCCCAGGCGACCAGGCGAGCAGCTTGGCCGGCAGGCCGCGTCCCGAGGGAACCGCCACCTCGAGGCGCGGCCGCCGCATGGTGTCCAGGATCGCCGCGGCGA
>JACPAP010000062.1 GCA_016180765.1 Gemmatimonadota bacterium | reverse complement strand
ACCGATGCCACGTTTCGACGTCCTCGTGCGTCTAAGCAGCTGAGCGGGTGGGGCTACGGGGTGTTCACCGGGATCAACCTCCGGCCCACGCCCTCGATCAGCGTGTCGGTGAGCCCGGAGTTCTTCTCCTCGCGCTCCAAGCTCCAGCACGTGCGCGCCCAGGACGACAGCACGGCGACGGCCACGTTCGGGCGGCAATACGTCTTCGCCGAGGTGCTCCAGAGGACGCTGGACCTGACCACCCGGCTCAACCTCACGTTCACGCCGGCGCTCTCGCTCCAGCTCTACGCGCAGCCCTTCGTGGCGACCGGGGATTACGGAGGGTTCAAGGAGCTGGCCCGGCCCCGCTCGCTGGACCACGTGGTGTACGGCGAAACCCCGGGCTCCACGCTCCGGTGCTTCGACGCCAACGACCTGGAGATTCCCTGCGGCGGCGCTCAGGCGTCGGCGTACTACCTGGGGGACCCCGATGGCGCGAGCCCGCGCGCCGGCGTGCAGTTGTTCAATCCGGACTTGGGCGCCCGCTCGCTCCGGGGCAACGCGGTGCTGCGGTGGGAGTATCGGCCGGGTTCCACGCTGTTCCTGGTCTGGACCCGGAGCTGCTCGGCGTCGAGTGCCGTGCCGGAGTTCGGGGGCGTGAGCGACCTGGGCCGGTTGTGCGAGGGACCGTCGGACAACGTGTTCGCGGTGAAGGCGAACTACTGGCTGAGCTTCTAGATGGAGCGGGATGGCGGGACCGCGTGGGGTCTCTTTCGCGCGCTAGTGCCGTTCCAACTTGTTGCGCCTAGGGTTCGCGAGTAAGCAAGCTAATAGGCTGAACAAGTTGGAACGGCACTAGCAGTTCCGCGCGCGCCGGAGACGAAGAGCGTTTGCATGGCGCGCGCTACACTGACGCGCGCTCCAGAGACCCTACGCGGTCCCGCCAGCCCGCTTCACCCAGAAGCTACAGGTAACGTTCCCGCAAGACCCTGAGGTGGTGCTGTTCGTGCCCGGCGATGATCCAGGCGAGGGCGCGGACGGTGACCGAATAGCTGTTGGCGGTGCCGCGGCGCGGCCAGGCTTCCGCGGGGAGCGCGCGGAACAGCGCCACCGTGGCATGGCGCACCAGGCCGTACTCCCGCACCAGGTCCTTCAGCGTGCGCTCGTCAGCGTTGGCCGTCCGGGCCCAGGCTTTTTCATCGAAGCCGGGCAGCGGCGCCGGGTCGGCGCGGCCAATGGAGAGCGCGCGATAGCTGAACACCCGCTCCGAGTCCACCACGTGGCCCGCCAGTTGCCTGATGCTCCATTTGTCCGGGGCGTAGCGATGCCCGCCTGTGGCCTCCGGGATCCCGCCCAGGAATTTCGGGGTCGCTTTCCGCTGTTTCTCCAGCCATTGCAGCACGTCACCGTCCGGTACCAGGCTGATGTAGCCAGCGTAGAACGCCTCGTATTCGTCGGGCGTAGGGCGGGTCAGAGTATGGGCAGTCATGGGTAGCTGCCATACGCTCGGCCAGGGTTACCCATCAATAGCGCGCGAGGTGGGGTGTGGCCGCGCCGGCGCCGAGCTCGCGCTCGACGGTATAGCGACCGGCAAGGGCGGTGCGGAGGGCTTCGATGGGGTCGGGCATCGGGCTAAGATAGGCGGGCAGGAAGGCCACGGCGAGTCGGGTGGTTGGGCGAGTCGCCCCCTGGACGCGCGCCGCCGGCCACACCACAATCCCCCAACCTGGCCCCCTCCCCGGAGCCCTTATGCGCGCGTTTGGCCTGGCCGCCACTATCGTCGTCTCTTCCGCGACCGCTACCGCCTTCGCCCCGGCGGGGCTCGCCGCCCAAACCACCGCCCTCGTGGGCGGCACGCTGATTGACGGTTTCGGGGCCCCGCCCATCCGGAACAGCGTGGTCCTGATCGAGGGCCAACGCATCCAGCGCGTGGGCCGCGTGGGCGAGGTGGCGGTCCCCGCCGGCGCCACCGTGATCTCCACCGAAGGCATGACCGTGCTCCCCGGTCTCTGGGACATGCACGTCCACCTGATGATCGTGGGCCACGCCGACTACGCGCACTGGGACTCGACCTACCCGGCTCAATTCGAGTCCGTCATCATGCCCGCGGCCGCGTGCCAGCTCCTGATGGCCGGCGTCACCAGCGCCCGTGACCTGGGCGGCCCGCTGGAGGCGTCCCTCCGCGTTCGCGATCGGGTGAACCAGGGCGAGATCCCGGGCCCCACGCTCTACGTCTCCGGTCCGTTTATTCAGCACGAGCCCTACCCCGGCACCGAGCTGTTCCGCTGGGGTGTGACCGGCGAGCGCGACGCCCGCGAGAAGGTGCGCCGCCTGGCCGAGGCGGGGGTCAACGTCATCAAGCTGATTGACCAGGATCAGATGACCATGGAAGAGGTGCGCGCCGTGGTGGACGAAGCGCACCGCCGGCGCTTGCCCGTGATCGCCCACGCGCACCGGCCGGAAGAGATCCGCCGCGCGCTCGATGCCGGAGTGGACGGCGTGGAGCACACCGGCCTGCAGACCGCGCCGGAGTATCCGGCGGACGTCATGGCCGCGGTGCGCGATCGCACGGCCCAGGGGAACCGCGGGCCCTTCTTCTGGACTCCCACCATCAGCCCGCTCTACAACTACGACTACCTGCGCGACAACCCCGAGTGGCTGGACGATCCCTCGTGGCACCTGGGGCTGCCGGACGACATCATCGCCGACATTCGCCAGTCATTGGCGCACTGGGATCAACTGCCCTACTACCAGATGATGCCGCAGCGGCGGCCCACCCTGGCCCGGAAGTTCCAGCAGCTCAAAGAGAGCGGCGCCATCCTGCTCATCGGCACCGACTCGGGCGTGCCCGGCAACTTCCACAGCCAAAGCACGTGGCAGGAGCTGGACGTCTGGGTCAATGTCTTCGGCTACCCCGCCATGGAGGCGATCCGCGCCGCCACCTACTGGCCCGCGGTGGCCATGGGCGTTTCCAACGACGTGGGTACCGTGAGTGAGGGGAAGTACGCGGACCTGATCGCTGTGCGCGGCGACCCGCTCCGGCACATCAGCGTGCTACGGGACGTGGACCTCGTGATCAAGCGGGGGCGGCGGTACCGCTGAAGTTGCCTCCCTCGGCCGAGGAGCACGAGATTATGGGCATGCCCGAGACCGCACGCCGATGGACCGCGGACATCGACGCTCGCGTGCTCGAACGCTGGCGGCGGGGCGACGAACGCTTCTGGAGCCAGGCGGCCGTCACCAAAGGTCTGCCAGGCGGCAGCGGAACCCGGGAAGCACGTCTTCTCCATCCAGCGAGTCGTTCGAGCCCAGGAGCGCCTCGCTCCCGTCCGCCCGGTATACCCGACCCTGTCGGCGCTCGCAGTCCACCAGCCAAACGAGCCGGACCCCGGCCTTAAGCCACTGCGCCACCTTCTCCAGGGTGTCCGCGGGGTGATCGTCGTGGGCCAGTACTTCGACCGCCAGGTCCGGCGCCCAGCCGGGGTACCCGAGGGGCTCCCTCTCCGGAAGGCGGTTCTTGGCAATGAAGGCCACATCCGGCGCCCTCACCGTGTCCGGATCCGACTCGATCTTGAACCCCGTCTCCGCGGCATACACCCGGCCAAGGGTGTGCGCCTCCACGTGAGCCGTGATACGATACCCGATGCGCATGGCGACGGCTCCGTGCAGCGCGCCGCCGGGCTCCCGCACGAGCAGGCGCCCGCGAATCAGCTCGGTGCGCTTGTCCGGCAAGTTGAGCCGTAGCAGCTCGTCCGCCGTCATCAGGCCGGTGCCCATGACGGCAACATAGTCTCGGCGCTGGTCCATCGTAAAGCGCAGCATACGCCGGGAACGTCAACCGGGCGTCAACCGGCTGGTATGGGGAGAGGGCTTGCTCTCAAGCGCCTGCGGAGCCATGCTGAGTTCTCCCTCACCCGTTCCGCAAGGCCGTTATGAAAGCTCCATCGCTACTCGGATCATTCGTCATCCTCTCCGCAGTCCTGGTTGCGCATTCCGGCTGTTCCGAGCGTTCCACCGGCCGGATGGTCCAATACCGCTCGCCGGCCGGCGTCGAGTACCTGGCGTTGCCCGATACCGGCGCGGTGGCGCGGGCCGAGGCGGGGCTGGCGGCTGCTCCCCGTGACGTGGACAGCATCATCCGGCTGGGCCTGGCCCAGTCGGGCGTCCGGCGATTCCGCGAGGCGCTCGGCACGTTCACGCGAGGCCTCGAGATGGCGCCGGACAACGCCGTGCTCTACCGATGGCGCGGCCATCGCTACCTCTCGGTGCGGATGCTGGACAGCGCGCGTGCCGATCTGGACCGCGGGCTGGCCCTCGACTCCACCGTGTACGGCTGTTGGTACCACCTGGGGATCGTGAAGTACGTCACCGGCGACTTCAATGGGGCGGCCTCGGCCTTCGCGCGCGCCCTGCCGCTTGCGCCGGACGCCGGCGAGCGAGCCGGCTCCATTGACTGGTCCTGGATGTCGCTGGCGCGCGCTGGCCGCGCGGCGGACGCGCAAGCGGTGCTCGACCAGAATGCCGACTCGCTGCCGGTGGAGAACGCGTATACGCGGCGGCTCCGGCTCTACCGTGGCCGGATCTCTCCCGATCAGCTGGTGACGGCGGCCGACACCGAGGGCGTCCAGGTGGCGACGCTGAGCTACGGGCTCGGCAACTGGTACCTGGTGCGGGGCGACACCGCGCGCGCCCACGAGTGGTTCGAGCGCTCGGTGCAGTCGAGCGGGTGGCCGGCCTTCGGGTTCATCGCGTCGGAGATGGAGCTCCGGCGGATGCGGTGAGGCCGGGCCGAGCGCGGTTGGGGTTCTAGCGGAGCGTCAACGCCCTCCAGATCCCCTCAGCCGCCGCAGCAGGTCGCCCACCGCCCGCATCTCGGCGCCGTAGGTGGCCCAGTCGCCCACCCGCTGGGCCGCGATGGCGCGGTCATAGTGGTCGGACGCCTGGCGGATCAGGTCGGCCACGCCGGCGGTGGCCGGTGCCGCGCCCGCCGGCGCCCCGGCGGCCACGCGCTCCAGCGGCAAGACCCGCGCCGCCGCCGCCCCGCCCCCGAACAGCCGCGCCAGACTCTCCTCCAGGGTCTCCTCCATCACCACCTGGTTCTTGTACGCCACGATCACCCGCTTCAGCTCGGGGATCCGCCCGCCCTCGGCCCGGAGATAGAGCGCCTGCACGAAGATCAGCGACTCTTCTATGGGAATCACCAGCAGGTTCCCGCGGATCACCGTCGAGCCTCGCTGGTCCCAGAGCGAGATCTGCCGGGAGATCTCGGTATCCTGGTTGATCCGGTTCAAGACCTGCGTGGGGCCAAACACCAGGCTCTGGCGCGGGAAGCGATAGACGATCAGCTGCCCGTACTGCTCGCCGTCGTTCCGGGCCACCATCCAGGCCGCCAGGTTGTCCTTCCCCCGCGGCGTGAACGGCGTCATCTCGATGTATTCCTCGCTCGCCTCACCCGGCAGTTTCATGACGATGTGACGGAGATATGGGTCGCTGCCCTGGCCGGAGGCGGCCTGGGCGGGAATCTGCCACTGGTCTTCGCGGTGGAAGAACACCGTGGGCTCGCTCATGTGATAGGTGGTGTAGAGCGCGGTCTGCAATCGGAAGATGTCCTCAGGGTAGCGGATGTGCGCCTTGAGGTCCGGCGGCATGTCGGCCAGCGGCTGGAAGATGCCGGGGAAGATCTTGGCGTAGGTCTGGATCAGGGGATCCGAGGGCTCGGCCAGGTAGGCCGTGATGCCGCCGTCGTACGCGTCAATCACCACCTTGACGCTGTTCCGCAGGTAGTTGATGCCGCCGCCCACCGGTTGCGAGTAAGGATACCGGTCGGTCGCGGTGTAGGCGTCCAGGATCCACTGGAGGCGGCCGTCGTCCCGGATCACGATATAGGGGTCTGCGTCCCAGCGCAGAAACGGCAGCGCCTTGGCCGCGCGCTCGGACATCCGCCGGTGATACAGCACCCGGCTGGTGTCGGTGATGTCGTTGGAGAGCAGCATCTTCAGCGACTGGAAGTTGAGGCTGAAGATCAGCCGCCTGAACAGCGAGTGGATGGGCACGCCGCCCGGACCCTGATACTCGGTGTACGCGTCCCCGTCGGCCGAGGGGTAATCGAACTCCGGCTGCCCGGTTTTCACGAACACGTGGTCGCTGGAGAGCTCGCCGTAGTAGATGGCGGGCCGGGTCACCTGGAGCGAGACGGTGGAGACGGGCGGCAGGTCCTTCACGAACAGGACCGGCAGGCCTTCGCCGGTGATCTGGTTCACCGGGCTCAGCGTGAGGCCCATGCCGTGGGTGAAGGTGAGTCTCTCATTGCTAAAATTCTGGGTCGGCAGCGAGGCGGTGTTCAGCTCGCGGGGCGACAGCAACACCTGCCGGTACTGGCCGTCAATCCAGTAGCGGTCGTCGTCCACCGAGATGAAGTCGTAGTAGGTGCGGATCTCCTGGAGCTGGCCGAAGGTCTGGAGCAGGGGGTCGCGGTCCCAGAGGCGGACGTTGCGGATGGTGCCCTGGTTGGCCTGGATGTCCTGGAGGGTCAGCTCGGCCTCGCCCGCGAGGTCTCGCACCTCGACCTTGTCCAGGTCCCAGGCCCGCCGGGTGGCGGCGATGTGATGCCGCAGCTGCGGCGTCTCGCGCGCCAGCTCGTTGGGGAGCACGATGAAGCGTTGCACCGCGGCGGGGATGAGCGAGCCCAGTACGCCGGCGATCCCGATATAGCTCCCCAGGGTCACGGCGAAGTAGAGCACCAGGCGGCGTTGCAGAGCGCCCCACAAGACGGCGAGGGCGCCCAGCCCCGCTACCACGCCGGAAATCCGCATGATCGCGAGCCGGGTGCCGAGGTCCGCGTAGGTGGCGCCGAAGATGTGCGAATCTCCGGGGGTGATGGTGAGCGAGGGGATGGTCACCAGATAGGTGCGGGCCGCGGTGAGGGCGAAGAGCAGCGCGATCAACACGCCGAGGTGCGCCTGGGCCGAGGCCTCGATGGTAGGCCGGCGCTGCAGGATCACGTCTCCCCGGAGGACGTAGAGCGGGAGCACCAGCAGCAGGCTCAAGGTCGCCACCCCGTTCACCAGGCTCAGCAGCAGGCTCAGCACCGGGAGCGAGAAGACGTAGTAGGCCAGGTCGCGCCGGAAGATGGGGTCGGCGATCTGGAACGGCGTGCGGTCCAGGAAGCTCAGGACCGCGAGCCAGGCGGTCGAGGCGGAGACGCCGATGACGAAGGCCAGGAACAACGCCGCGGGCAGCGCCAGGCGGCGGAACAATCGGGTGATATCCAGCTGCCGGGCCTCGGTGCGGTCGAGCGAAAACACGATGGGCTTGGGCACCAGGCCCCGTTGGGCGAACCGCAGGTTCAGGTAGAGGAAGGCGAACGCGAACAGCCCGGCGAGCACGCTCAGGGTCACCTTGGTGGCCAGGGTCTTCACGAAGACGGTCTGGAAGCCCACGCCCTGGAACCAGTACCAGTCGGCGGCCAGGCGGACCAGGGTGGGCGAAGCCAGGGCCAGGAGCACGATGGCCCCGATCACGGCAACGCGCGTGGGGTTGAGCCACTTCATGGTGAATCCTTCCCCGAGGGTCTCGATGCGGCGGTCACCTAAGGATAGCCCCAGGGCCGGCGGCGCGGCGGTAGTCGCCGTCCGCTAGACCGCGCCCCGTTCCCACGGGCCCCAAACGGCCAGCGTCATGCCGGGTGCCCAGGTCGCGCCCGCCAGCTCGGAATCGTTGGCGATGTTGGCCGCGATATCGAAGACCCTCCCCTCCGGGGTGAGGCCGCGGACGTACTGCCGGCGGTCGTTGGCGTCCTCGCACAGCACCAGGGCTCCCTTGGGGCTGACGCAGACGTTGTCGGGACGGTTCAGCACCGACCGGTGGGGCGACTCGAACACCAGCATCAGCTCGCCCGCGTCGGGACCCACGGGCCGATACCGCCACACCTGCCCCAGCTCGGCGTTCCCGCCGTTGGTGGAGACGAGGTAGATGTTGCCGTCGCCGTACCAGCAGCCCTCGAGCCGGGCGAACGCCGCGGCGCCCTGGTCGTAGCCCTGCTTGAACACGGCGGAGACGGCCTCGGGCCCGCCCTGCGGGTCCGGATCGGGGATGTCCACCCAGGTGATCGGGAGGATCCGGCCGGCGCGCTGGCCGGTGCGTGTGTCGTACCAGCGGCGCCCGGCGACCGCCAGCATCTGGAGCCGTCCGCCCGCGCCCAGGTCCCCCGCGTGGCCGTTCAGATAGGGCCGCTGGGGAAGGAAGCGATAGAAGCCGGCGAGATGCTGGTCCTCGGTCTGGTACACGATGCCGGTGGCCGGGTCCACCGCCACCGCCTCGTGCACCAGCCGCCCCATCGCGACCAGCGGCTCGGTGGGTTCGAGCCGCTCGCGCGCCACCGGCACCTCGAAGATGTACCCGTGCCGTGCGCCGAAGCCGGACTCGTGGCCGAAGAACGCCTCTTCGCACGACAGCCACGAGCCCCACGGCGTCGGCCCGCCGGCGCAGTTGCGCCAGGTGCCGTTGAGGCTCATGAAGTCGCGAATCAGCTCGCGCGTCTCCGGATGCACCTCCAGCGAGACCGTGCCGCCGCCGGCGCCGCCGTCGTAGGCCGCCGCCGGATCGCCCACCGCGGCGCCGTCCCGCGGGACGTTGTCCACTTCGTGATTGCGGATGAGCCGGATGTTGCCGTTGGGGAGGGGGAAGGCCGCCATGCCGTCGTGGCGGCTGGGCGTCGGGTTGCCGTCCGACATCTCGGAGCCCTCGACGCCGAGGACGCGGTACGTGAAGTCACGCGGGAGCGCCAACTCGGGCCCCGCGTTGCGGAGCGGCCCATACCCGCCGGTGCCCGGCCCCGCCTCGGGCCGCGGGACCGCGGCCCCGCCCGTCTTGGCGCACGCGGCGGCGAACGCATTGAGCGCCGCCAACCCGGCGACCGCGCCGCCGGCATATGCGGCCGAGTGGCGCAGGAACCCCCGCCTATCGATGCGCGTCACGGGTGCCAAGATAGGCGCTCGCGGCGGACGGCGCGAGCGTGAAGGAGGGGTCTCGCGTCCATAGGCCGGCGGGGCTGGCATCGTGGCCGCTCCGGGTCCATCTTGGCGCAACATGGCGGACCCACTCACCCGTCTGCAGCACGCCCTGGCAGATCGCTATCGCATCGAGCGGGAACTCGGCCACGGCGGCATGGGCCTGGTGTTCCTCGCCGAGGACCTAAAGCACGGCCGCAAGGTCGCGCTCAAGGTCTTGCGGCCCGAGGTGGGGCAATCCCTGGGCGGTGACCGGTTTCTCCGCGAGATCCGCATCACGGCGCAGCTGAATCACCCCAACATCCTGACGCTGATCGATTCCGGCGAGGCGGACGGCTTCACGTACTACGTGCTGCCGTACGTCGAGGGGGAATCCCTGCGGGACCGCTTGGACCGTGAGAAGCAGCTCCCCCTGGAAGACGCCCTGCGGATCACCCGGGACGTGGCGGATGCGCTGAGCTATGCCCACAGTCTCGGCGTCATTCACCGCGACATCAAGCCGGAGAACATCCTGTTCGAGGCGGGCCACGCGGTGGTGGCGGATTTTGGGATCGCCAAGGCGATCAGCGACGCCGGGGGCGAGAAGCTGACGGAGTCGGGCCTCGCGGTGGGGACCCCGGCCTACATGAGTCCCGAGCAGGCTAGCGGAGCCGGGGACCTGGATGCGCGCTCCGACGTGTACAGCCTGGCGTGCGTGTTGTACGAGATGCTGGCGGGGTCGCCGCCGTATGTGGGACCCAGCGCGCAGGCGATCATCGCGCGCAAGGCACTGGAGCCGGTCCCGAGTCTTCGGGTGGTGCGAGACACGGTGCCGGTGGGGGTGGAGCGGGCCCTCATGCGGGCGCTGGCCAAGGTGCCGGCGGATCGGTTCGCGACCGCCCGGCAGTTCGCCGAGGCGTTGTCCGGGGCCGGAGACACCCTCGGCCCGCCGTCGCGGGTGCTCCCCTTCGCGCGGAGCCGGCTGGTGGCCGTGGCATCCGTGATCGTGGTGATTGCCGCGGCGGGGTACATCGTGCTGGCGCTCCGGGGCGGGGGCGGCGGCGAACGGGGCCTGGTAGCGGCGAACTTCACGCGGTTGACCGTGGACCCCGGGGTCGAGTGGTTTCCCAGCCTCTCCCCCGACGGACAGTGGCTCACGTACTCCGGGGAGGCGTCGGGCAATCGGGATATCTACCTGCTGAGCGTGGGCGGCCGGAACCCGATCAACCTCACCGCGGATTCCCCCGAGGCCGACGACCAGCCGGCCTTCTCACCGGACGGCGAGCAGATCGCTTTCCGGTCCGAGCGGGAAGGCGGCGGGATCTTCGTCATGGGCCGCACGGGCGAGGCGGTTCGGCGGGTGACGCGATTCGGCTATCGGCCCGCCTGGAGTCCGGACGGCGCCCGGCTCGCCCTTGCCACCGAGAACGTGGATCTCAATCCGCAGAACTCCGAGACCCGGGGCGAGCTGTGGGTCGCCGATGTGCGGACCGGCGAGACGCGGCGGTTGCCCGTGGCGGACGCGGCGCTGCCCAGCTGGTCGCCCCACGGCCGGCGGATCGCGTTCTTCCAGCGGCTGGGCCACGTGGCCCAGGGCCATGTGTGGACCGTACCGGTCGCCGGAGGGGAGCCGACCGCGGTCACCAGCGGCAGCACGCGGAATTGGAGCCCGGCCTGGTCGCCCGACGGCCGGTATCTCTACTTCGTGAGCGATCGCGGCGGCGCCATGAATCTGTGGCGCCCGCCACGTCGCTGGCTCACGTGAGCCTCTCGGCAGACGGCAGGCAACTGGCGTACAGCTCGGTGCTGGTCACCAGCAACATCCAGCGGGCGAGGTTCGATCCGGTGCGCGGCGCCGTGATGGGCGAGCCCGAATGGATCACGCGCGGCTCGCAACGCTGGGCCAACCCGGATCCCTCGCCGGACGGCGAGAGCGTGGTCTTCTACTCGCTGGTGGAGCCGGAAGGCCATCTCTACCTGACGCGCGCGGACGGCAGCGGCAGACCGCGGCAGTTGACCGGAGACAGCGCGTCGGATCGCATGCCGCGCTGGTCGCCCGACGGCAACGGGATCGCCATGTTTTCCAACCGGAGCGGCCCGCTCCAGATCTGGAAGATCCGGCCCGACGGGAGCGGGCTCACCCAATTGACCCATGCGCCGGGCAACGTGGCGTATGCCGTGTGGTCGCCGGACGGGAGGCGCATGGCCGCCGCAGGGCCTGGGGCGGACCACCGGGCAACGTACGTGTTCGACCCCAGTCGCCCGTGGGGCGAGCAGCAGCCCGAGGTGCTTCCCACCTTGCCCGACTCCCTTGCGCCGTTCGCTCCCCAATCACCGTTCGCTCCCCATTCCTGGTCGCCGGACGGGAGGCGGCTGGCCGGCATGATCAGCGCGCTGGATCGGGGGGTCATCTTGTACACGTTCGACGGCGGGGAATACCAGCGCCTGACGGACTTCGGGCAGTGGCCGGTCTGGCTGCCCGACAGCCGCCGCCTGCTGTTCGTGTCGGGCGGGAAGGCGTTCTACCTGGTGGACCGGGAGACCAGGCAGGTGCGCCAGGCGTTCTCCGTGACCCGCGATGTGATCGGCCCGCCGCAGCTCACCCGTGACGGGCGCACGGTGTACTTCTCGCGCCGGGTGACCGAGGCGGACATCTGGCTGGTCACCCTGCCGTAACGCCGGCTTCTCACGTCAAGACGCGAGCGTGTCGGTAGCGGCGCACCTCAAGATCCGGCTGGCCGAGTACGACCGGCGGATTCGCACCTTCATTCCGCACTACGAGGAGCTGCTAAGCGCCACCGCGGGCGTGGTGGCGCTCTTGCGTACCCGCGCGCCCTTGATCGTGGACTTGGGGATAGGCACGGCGGCGTTGGCGGCCCGCTGCCTGGAATTCGCTCCCCGCGCCTGGCTTTACGGCATTGACGAGGACCCGGACATGCTGGCGGTGGCGGCGCGGCGGTTACACTTGAAGAGCGGGCGCCACCGGTTGGTCTCGGGAGACTTTGCCCGGGTCCCGTTTCCGAGGTGCGACGCCCTGGTGGCGACGCTGGCGTTGCACCACGTGCACTCGGTCAGGGATAAGCGCCGGTTCTACCGGAGGTGTTTCCGGGCGCTGCGTCCGGGCGGCGTGTTCGCCTCGGGCGACGCGTTCCTGTCCTGGGCTCCGGCGTTGCGTCGGTCGGAGATGAACGTCTGGCGGGCGCACCTCCGCCAGTGGTACTCAGCGCGGGAAGCGCGCGCCTTCTTCGCTGCCTGGGCCAGGGAAGACCGCTACTTGCCGCTCGAGCTGGAGGTGGAGCTGCTGGAGTCGGTGGGGCTCCGGGTGGACGTCCCCTGGCGGCGGGCGCCGTTCGGGGTGGTGGTGGGGTGGAAGCGGCGCTACCCGCGGGGGCTAAGGAAATCGAACCCGGTCTGAGCCGGGGCCTGGTCTACAGCCTGATGTCCCCGCCCGGATCCCGCTTCTTCAACCGCTGAATCCGATCCTCCGCCTCGGCCCGGCGCCGCGCGGTCTCGGCTGGGTCCACGCGGGCGGCCTCCCAGGCTGGCTGGCCGTTCGCCTTGACGGGTACCCGGAGGACCGTCCCTTCGGCGGCGCCCGCCGGCAGGGCCCGGTTGGGCACGGTGGCCGTGGCTCCCGCGTCGTCCACCAGGACGGCCGAAGCGCCTTCGATGCGATCCACGGTGTAGAGTCGTTCAGTAGGCATAGCGCCTCACCCCGCGGCCGATGCGGTCGGTAAGGACCGCCACGGCGCTCGTGCCGTCGGCCGTGTCCGCCGGTACCGCCGTCTGCACCTCAAACTCCCCAATTGCCGCCGCGCGCACGGTGACTGTCCCATGGACATCGGTGCGGTACACCGCGGCGGTGGCCTGGTAGAGATGCAGCGCCTGGGCGTGCGGGTGCCCGTAGGGGTTCCTCGAGCCGCAGGAGATCACCACGACCTCCGGCCTGGTGGCGGCGAGCCAGGCGGGGTTCACGCCGTTGTAGCTGCCGTGGTGGGCGGCCTTGAGCACGCTGACCTCCGGGACGCCGAGGGTCCGGATGTGCTCCAGCTCGGCCCACTCCGAGTCGCCGGTCAGGATCGCCTTGAAGGCGCCGAATTCCACGATCACGCCCACCGACTGGTCGTTCAAGCTCCTGGCCGTAGCCGGGGGCGGCAGAATGCGGAGATTGACGCTCCCCAGGCTCAAGGTTCTGGCGCTGGCCTCGAGGTAGGTGACGCCGGATTGCTCCACCCATCGCATGAGCGATCGGTAAGTGCCGGTGGTGTGGGGCACGCCGTTGTCCAGGTAGTACCGCACCGGGAAGGTGCGGAGCACCTCTTCCATGCCGCCAATGTGATCGACGTGTGGGTGGGAGGCGATGGCGAGGTCAATGGTGTCCACGCCGAGGCCCAAAAGCATCGAGACGATGCTGCCGGGCCCTGCATCAATCAGCGCGGTCCTGCCCTCCGGGGAGCGGATCAGGACGGCGTCGCCCTGGCCCACTTCGAGGAAGACCAACTCGGTCCGGGCGGAGTCCTGGGCCGCGGCAGGTGCCGCGCCCAGGGCGAACAACGCGAGCGACAGGAGCCAGCGCATGAGGTTCAGGAGGAGGGCTAAGACCGACTCGAAGTGGCGCTTGACCGTCGTGACAAGTGCTTTGCGGCGCCCGCCGGCGCCCGTGTTTCTTATGCATAGCCAGATGCAGCGAACCTTCAACCTCGAAGCTACGGGGTGGGAGGGTAGGCTCAGGAGGCTGTCACGGTAATGCCCTATGGCGAAACCCTACTGCTATCAGGGTCAAGCGCCAAGGTTCGGCCATGCGCCCAAAATAGGCCAAGGCTGCCCGCGAAGCGTCATCAAATGAACGCGAGCCAGCCCAAATGTCCCCAAAACGCCCCTCGGCTGTCCCAGGACCGCCCTATCGCGGGGTTGTGAAGACGCCGAGATTGGGCCGGTGACCCATCCCGGGCTGGACGGCGA
>JACPAP010000061.1 GCA_016180765.1 Gemmatimonadota bacterium | reverse complement strand
GGGTCGGCGCTGTCCGCCGCGATGAAGTAGATCCGCCGGCTGTCCGGTGCCAACTCCCACCGGCCCACCCCGGCCGGCTGCCGCGTGAGTTGTTCCGCCTCGGCGTCTCCCGCCGCGATGGCGGCCACCGGCAGCCGGTGGACCTGCTGCTCGCCCGACTTGCCGGCGCGAAACACCAGCCACCGGCCGTCGCGCGTGAACCCGAAATCCGCGACCCCGTCCCGGGCGTCGGTGATCTGCCGGGCTTCACCGCCGTCCGGACGGAGCAGGTAGAGCTGGTTCTGGCGGGCGGCGTTAGACGGAGCGTCCCGGTTGGACAGGAACACGAAGAACCGTCCGTCGCGGGACCACCGTGGCGATGTCTCGTTGTGCTCCTTCGTAAAGGTCATCTGCCGCGAAGAGGTGACGCCCTCTCGGAGCGAGACGAGATGGATGTCCGACTGATTCTGGGCCTTCTGCCAGTCCGGTGTGGAGATGGTGTAGAGCATCCAGCGCCCGTCCGGGCTTGGTGCCTCCGATCCGAACGACCGCATGTCCTGCACGTCTATGAACGTGACGGGGCGCGGGCTCTGAGCCGCCGCGGTCGCGACCAGGCCAATGCTGAGGACAACGGCGACCCCGACTCGAGCGAGCGAGGCCCATCTGGGCCCAAGACTAGTGCGTCGCATGGTACTCTCCGATCGATGCGAGGGGCATGACCCTGGACGTCCGCGCCACGGGCTGGTGCCTGAAGGAAGGTAGCGCCGGGTGGACGGTCGGGCCCAGGCAAAAAAACGCCAGCTCGGTGTGGTTGGCTGATTCAGGCTGGCGATTACAATTATCGCTCATGGCGTCCCCTGTTGGCCACGTGGCATTGGGCCTTGCGGCGGCCGCGGTCGTCGCACGGGCCACAGGTACACCGGATTCTACGGCGTTGTGGCTGGGTGCGGCGGTGGCCAGCGGGATCCCCGACCTCGATGTTGCGTTCCCGCTGGTGGGCTTGAGCAAGCGCTACCACCGGAATGCCACGCACTCCCTGTTGTTCGCTGCCGCGGTGATCATGGCAGGCCTCGCCGTGCTTCGAGCGCTGGAGCCCGACTTGGCGCGCGGCGTCGTCCTCGGCTGGATCGCGGCCCTCCTTTCGCACCTGCTCCTTGATGTGGTCACCACCGGCCCCACACTCGGCCGTCTGGGTTGGGGGATTCCGTTGCTCTGGCCGGTGAGTCGCAAGCGGTTCTACGTCTCGCGCCCGTTCCTGGTGGGCGACCGGACCGAGAGCCACAGTCTGGCGGACCGGTTGCGCGAAGCCAGGGAGGACGCCGTGCGGATTGTACCGGTCGCCGCGCTGGTGGTGTTGGTGGCCAAACTGGTACCGTAGGAGCGAAACGAAAACAGCCGGCGCGTCAACTCCGGCTGCAGGACTGACCGATGTCCTCCCACGGGTAGTCCGGCACCAGCGGCACGGCCGGGGCATCGCCCCCGGTCACGAGGCCCTGGAGTGCGGCGATGCGGTCGGCGGTGTGCGGGTGGCTGGAGAGATAGGTCGCAAGCCCCGGCGCCTCGCGGCCCTGAGCGGCCAGCGTCTCGAAGAAGTCCACCATGCCGCGCGCGTCTACCCGGGCCGCCTGGAGCAGCGCCAAGGCCTCGCGGTCGGCCTCCAGCTCGTCCGTCCGCTGATAGCGCAGCGCGCCCAGCGTGCCGGCCGCGCGCCCGGCCCATGCCCCCAGTGCGTCCCCGCCGAACAGGGCGGCGACCGCGATCCGGAGCGGGATCTCGCGAGCCATGGCGCGAGTGGAGTGGCGGAGCAGGACGTGCTGGAGCTCGTGCGCCAGGACCCCGGTCAGCTCCTCCGGCGTCTTGGTGGCCCTCAGCAATCCCAGGTTGACCACCAGGTACCCGCCCGGGGCGGCGAACGCGTTGATCACTGAGTCGTCCGCCACGATCAGCGTGAAGCGATAGGGCGATTCAGGAACCGTGGCCGCCAGCCGGGCGAGGATCGCGTCAAGCGCCGCCTGTTGCTCGGGATCGGAACAGCGCTTGGCCGGCGGCACCGCGCGCGCCACGACCCCTCGGCCCAGGTTCTCCTCCCAGGTGACCGGCACGCGGCCCGCGACGAACGTGGCCAGGGCCGGAAGACCCCAGAGGTAGATCGCGGCGAGCGCCACGGCGCCGAGGCTAATCTTCGCCGCCGTGGCCCGCGCCGCCGGGTCCAGCACGACTCGCTTGCCGAGCCGCCGCGCTGCCTGGGGCGCCACGGCCCGGACCGCCTCCAGCAGCCCGTCCTCGGTCGCGACCAGCGACTCTGGGAGATCGGCGCCTCGCTCGAGCCGGATTCGCTCGGCCCGGTGCAGCGGCGGCACGCGCCGGATCTCCTCGAACGGCCACTGGAAGGAGCTGCCGTCGTGGCGCGTGACGTGTAGCCCGGCGGCGGTGACCGCGATGGTCACCGGCTCGCGATGCGCTGTCTGCCCGTCGTAGTAAGAGCCGCTCCAGGTCGTGCGCGCGGGCTCCATCGGCGGCGCTTACATCCCGATGCCGATGTCCACGTCCACGTCCAGCCCCTCCGCCAGCCCTTCGCCCGTCACCGACGCCGCCATCGCTTGCTGCTGCACGTTCTTCCAGTCGATCTCCCCGGCGAGCGTGAGGCGATCGCACACGTAACGCATGGTGCGGGTGATGACCCAGGGGATCCCGACGCCGAGCGTTACCACGGCCAGGAGCATGTTGGTGAGCGCGAGGCCGAGCAGGCTGCCTCCGGTCACGGTGGACTGGAAACGGGCGTCGCCCACCGTGGTGTGGGACCAGAAGTAGCGCTGCTGGAAGGCGTTGAACCAGACCAGGTACAGGCCCAGCGTGGGAATCGCGAGGAGCAGCGCCAGGAGATACTGGCGAAACAGCTCTTTCCCGTCGCCGTCGTACCCGAACTGGAGCGAGCCGAAGTAGGCGTGCTCAACCAGGAACGCGCGTGACTGGTTCCGAAAGAACGGTGAGTACAGGCTCAGCGTGAGCGCGCTCAGCACGCTGCCCCGGATCACCAGCCGGAGGTAGTCCTGCCAGCGGCCGCGGAAGGAGAAGCGAATGCCCCGCCAGGAGCTGCGGCTGAGGCGATACCGCCGGGCCCCGTTGACGGCGATCGCGACGAGCGCGACCAGCGTGCCGAAATAGAGCAGCATGAGCCCGAGCATCAAGAGGGCCTGCGTCCTGCTGGGTTGGGCGTCGGGCGAGCTGGGGGCGGTGACGGCAAAGAGCCCGGAGAACACGATGCCGACCAGGATCAGGACGCCGATGGCCCTGAGCCAGCCGCGCAGCAGTTCCATGGCGGTGCCGTGGTAGACGAAGCGGTCGCCGGCGAGCTCGGTCTCCGAGTAGAAGTACCGGCGCAGCCTGGTCCTGGCCCAGAACGAGTAGATACCGAGGGTCAGTACCGTCAGGAGCAGGTTGACGATGCCGATGCCGAGCAACGTGCCGCCGCTGCCGTGGTATTCCAGCTTCTGGGCGGACATGGGGCCTCCCGGAGGGTGGGGCGGAACCGCGGCCAATATGGACGGGGGCGGTAGCAATGGCAATCGGCGCCGGCCGGGATTACCGCATCTGCCCGGCTATTCTCACGCTCCCGAGCAACGGGATGCATCGCCCCGCGCCGAACAGGCCCCGTTGCATCAGCGCGAACAACGCTTCGTCGTTGGGCCGGCGCACCAGGCGCTCCCGTGCCGATGCCAACCAGTTTTCATAGTCCGCGCCGGGACCGAACGCGATGCTGCGCAGGTTGGCGCACGGCGCGAAGGCGGCCACGATCCCGAACAACTCCCATCGCATTCCCGCCGCAAGGCTGGTGTCGAGAACCATGGTTGGCATGGCCCGGAGCCGGGTCTCGCGGCCGGCCACCCGCTCCGCCCCGCGCCGAACTTCGCCCCGCACCCAGGCCAGCGTTTCGGCCTCCGGCGTGCGACGGGTGGCCCGATAGAGCGCCTCCAGGGCGTCCCCTCCGGTCCCCACCAGCACCGCGCCGATCAGCGTCTCGATCAGCGTGGGCCCGTGGTCGATCAGCACCAACCCGGTGGAGATCACCTCGCGAATCGTTTGCTCCGCGCGCTGGGGACGTCCCTCGGCCAACTCGATGGCCGCCTTCGCGATGTGCGCCTGCGCTCCCAGCCGGAGGCCTCCGAAGGGCGGAAACGGCAACGTCATCATCGACAGTTCTTCGGCGAAGGGCAGCTCGTATCGCGTCCCGACGATATCCGCCGCCGCGGCCCGGGCTATGGTGGCGAATTCAGCATGCGCCGGATGCGCCGCGACCTGTCTCAAATAGCCACTCTCGCTCCTCCGGCGGGCGCGTGCGAAGAGGCTGTCCGTCCATCCGGCCCCCTGGGCATACCGTTCCGCACCGTCCGCGGGCCACCAGGGCCCAGCGTGGCTCCGTACCGGCCTCCGTTCGCCGGCCGGACGGTCGTCTTCGGCGCGTCCGGTCCAGACCAATGCCTGGAGCGCCTGCCCGGCGGCTTCGGGAGAGATCGACGGGTCGGGGTCGAGCCGATAGCGACGCAAGACCTCAGCCGCCGCAATCCGGATTTGGGTTCCCGCGAGACTGGGCGTGGCGATGGCGACGATGACGGAGCTTACGGTTCCGACGACCGTGAGCAGCATTGCTGGTCCAACGGCTACCAGGGCCAGCACCACGATGGCCAGGGCGCCGGCGCCGAAAATGCGGGCTTTCCCCGGCCCTCCGGTGGCGGTGGGGCGGTCGCCGCGGAGCGTCTGGAGACGCTCGTTCCACTCCAGGACCCGCCGGTGCAGCTCGGGGTCCATGGCCTGGCGCCGTGGTGCTCCCCGCAAGGCGGCGCGCGCCAGCAGCCCCGCCGCGCCGTTGCCGACCAGTCCACCGAGCAGCAAAACCAGAGGCAGGATGAGGGCGGTGGTCCACAGGACGTTCTGCCCGGCCCAGTTCAGGCGCCCCAGGACGATCGCCAGCCCTAAGCCGAACGGCATCAGCAGAACCGCCGCGAGCGCCAGCGCCGCCGCGTACAGCCGGGCGGCGAGAAGGGTATCCCGCTGCCCGGGGCCCAACCCCGCGAACGCGCGGGCGCCCACCAGCAGGAAGCCCGTGTCCCGGGGCTCGTCCGCCGCCACATAGAGGACCGTACGCCAGCCATGGCCGTGGCGGGCCGCGTCCCGTGCGTTCCAGAGGAGCCGAAACAACAGCTGCAGGCCCGCGACCAGCGCGACCGAGCCCAGCACCGTGCTGGCCAGCGGGACCCAGAACGCGTCGCCGAATGGCCCGAGGCTCCCGAGCGGCGACGGCGTCCCCAGGCTCACGAGGATCGGGAGCACCAGCATCACATCGGCAAGCCCGATGAGGGCGATGGCCGGCCCCAGCTTGCCGTGGATCGGCTCCAGGGCCGGCGGGGGCCACGGGAGCGGCGCGGCCACTGACGGGTGGGCCATGAGGCCTCCGGACCGGAGAGTGGGAAACACGCAACCATACGGCCGGTGGCGGCCGCTGTCGAGGAGGGATCAGGGCCCACTAGCCCCATCCACCCCGAACGCCCAATTTTGTGGTCCCCCCCGACGCCGGGCGAGGCCGACGATGGCGCTCAAGAACCTGTTCGGCAAAGACGTGAAGCTGGAGAAGCTGCCCGCCGAGCTCCGGCCGCTCGTGGAGCGGCTGCGCCAGGAGCGGGTGGCGTACGAAGCCTTGCTCAAACGGGGCGAGCAGCTGGCCCCCGCGGTGGCGCAGCTGGAACAGCGGCTGACCGGACTCGACAAGCTGGCCGCGCAGCTGGCCGAAGTGCAGCGCGGCGCGGCGGCGCTCCAGCAGGGCCAGCAGGCCAACGAGGCGCGTCTGGTCGAGACCAAGATGATGGTCGAGGCGGCCCGCGGTCAGCTCGAGACGATGGAGGGCCAGCTCAGGGAGGTCCTGGAGGCCAAGGCGGACCTGCCGGCGGTGCTCGAGTTGGTGAAGCCGTTGGGCGCGATCCGCACGGAAGTCGGCACGCTGGACCAGCAGATGCGCGAGGTCTCCGGCCGGTTCGACCAGGTGCGGAGCCAACACGAGCAGATCGCGGCGGACGGGGCGGCGGCGCTGACGCTCCTGGCGGGCCTCGAAAAGGACCTCCAGGCCGCCGTGGCGCAGGTCGAAGGGTTCGCGGCTCGCGCGCAGGGGTTGGAGAGCGCGGTTGAGCAACTCCAGCAGCTGATCAAGGAAGTGCCGGACGTCAAACGCGAGCTGTCCACGCTCAACGTGTTGGCCGAATTCGTCTCGCGCAAAGTGTCCACCCTGGAGAGCCAAAAGGACATGGTGGAGCGCGCGAGCCAGCGCGCCGAGCGGTTGACCGAGCTCACCACCCAGGTGGACCGGCAGCTCCAGGAGCAGCACGAGAACACCAAGTTTCTGGGCCGGCTCGAGAAGGACGTGGACGAGATCAAGAAGCTGCACGAGGCGGCGCTGCAGCGAACCGACGAACTAGGCAAGCGGCATCGTGCCATCGAGGCCGAGGCGGGGAAGCTCGAGCAGGAGTTCGTCACCCTGCGCGACGCGCTCCAGAAGTCCGCGGGCCAGTTCGCGTTCGAGCGGGACGGCCTCGACACGATCAGCCAGCGGGTGGTCGAGTTGCACGAGGCGGTAAGCGCGGTCGAGAAGCGGCTGCCGGTGGTGGACCAAGCGCGCAGCACCCTGGACGCCACGACGTCGGAGGCCTTGCGGCTGGCCGGCACCGTGGGGGATCTGGCGACGCAGGTCCAGGACCTGGAATCCGCCGCCGCCGCCGCGCAGGCCGCCCAGGCACAAGTGAGGCAGCTTCAGGACTCGGTGAGCGAACTGACGCGCCGCCTGGACGCGGTGGACCCGGCCCATCTCTCCCAAGAGCTGGACCAGCGGGCCCAGCAGATCGACGAGGCGCGCGCGCGGGTGAGCCGGCTGGAGACCAAGCTCGCGGATTGGGGCGCGCTGGAGCAGCGGACCGATCAGGCGCTGGAGATCGCCAACGAGCGGCGGGCCGTGGTCGAAGCCCTGCGATCAGACCTCCAACGGCTCTTCGAGGTGGCGGACCGGACCGTCGCCCAGGTGCGCGCGGCGGCGGAGCAACGGCAGGAGATCGAGCAACGCGGACAATCGTTGGAGGCGGTGGTCGAGCAGCTCCGCGCCCTGGATCGCCAGGCGGAGACGTTAGAGGAACGGAAGAAGCAGTTCGCCGAGGCCGACGAGCGTCTGTCCCGGCTCGACGCCAGCCTGATCGACCTGCAGTCCACCTTCCAGGCGGTGCTGGATCAGAAGGAATTCCTGGAGCGGGTGATCGAGACGGCGGGCTCGCTCGCCCTTCAGACCATGCAGGCCGAAGCCGCCATCAGCACGCTGCGCGAGGCGACCGAGGCCGCGAAGAGCCGCAAAGCATAAGGAGGCCAGACATGCGCCGCACAGCGACCCTCACGCTCGGCACATTGATTGCTCTCGTGTGTTTCGCCCCCAGCGCCCTGGCGCAGCGGGGTCAGAAGCCAAAAGGCAACCAGCCCGCGGCCACGGCCGCCGTGTCCGTGACGTTCTCGGACGCCGAGCGCAAGATCATCGTGGATTACTACGAGAAGAACCGGTACCAGGCGAAGCCGCTGCCCCCGGGCATTGCGCGGAACCTGGCGCGCGGCAAGCCCCTGCCCCCCGGCATCGCCAAGCAGCGCTTACCCAGCGGGCTGGTGGCGCTGCTGCCGCCGCGCTCCGGGTTCGAGATCACCATCTTCGGCGATCGCGTGGTGCTGCTGCAGGCCAACGTGGTGGTGGACGTATTGGTAGACGTCTTCTAGCGGGTTTGCTGTGCGGGCGGGGCGGGGGGCGCGTCTCTTCGCGCGCTGCAGTTCCGCGCGCG
>JACPAP010000060.1 GCA_016180765.1 Gemmatimonadota bacterium | reverse complement strand
GCGTTGGTGACCCCAGGCAGCCGCACCGCCCGGTTCATCTCGGCGAGGAGCCGGTCGTAGCTCATGCCGCGCCGCCACTCCCGCTCGGGCTTCAGGGTGATGGTGGTCTCGTACATGTCGAGCGGCGCGGGGTCCGTTGCCGTGTTGGCCCGACCCGCTTTCCCCAGCACGGTCTCGACCTCGGGGAAGCTCGCGAGCACGCTGTCCTGATAACGCATGATCTCGCGCGCCTGGGCGATGGAGACGCCGGGGACGGTGGTCGGCATGAAGAGCACGGAGCCCTCGTGCAGCGGCGGCATGAACTCGCTGCCCAGCCGCTTCCACGGCAGGACCGTCACGGCCAGGGCGAGCACCGCTCCGCCGATCACGAACCAGGGTTTCCGCAGGGTGAACTCGATCACCGGCCGGTAGATCCACTGCAGGGCCCGATTGACGGGGTTCTCTCTTTCACCCCGGATCTTCCCGGTGATCAGGTAGCCCATGAGCACCGGCACCAGCGTGATGGACAGTAGGGCGGAGCCGGCCATGGCAAACGTCTTGGTGAACGCCAGCGGCTTGAACAGGCGGCCCTCCTGCTGTTCCAGCGTGAAGACCGGCAAGAAGCTGAACGTGATGATCAGCAGCGAGAAGAAGAGAGGCGGCCCGACTTGTTTGGCGCTGTCCAGTACCACCTCCCAGCGGGGGGCCTTTCCCCGCGCTCGCTCGAGGTGCTTGTGCATGTTCTCGATCATCACGATCGCCGCGTCCACCATCGCGCCGATGGCGATGGCGATGCCGCCCAGGCTCATGATGTTGGCGTTGACACCGATCCAGCGCATCACGATGAACGAAACCAGAATGCCGAGGGGCAGCGTGATGATGGCCACCAGGGCGGAGCGGGCGTGGAGCAGGAACAGGATCGCGACGCCGGCCACGATGAGTGACTCTTCCACCAGCTTGTCGCGCAGCGTCGCGATGGCACGGTGGATCAGGTCGCTCCGGTCGTACGCCGTGCGCAGGCGGACGCCCGGGGGAAGACCGGCCTTGATCTCCTCGAGCCGGGCTTTCACGGCATCGATCGTCTTGAGCGCGTCGGTGCCGAACCGCATGACCACGATGCCGGCCACCACCTCGCCCCGCCCGTTCCAGTCGGCCGCCCCGCGGCGCGGCGCCGGACCCACCTGCACCGTCGCCACGTCGCGGACCCGGATGGGCGTGCCGTTGGGCGTGACTCCTACGCCCACGTTCTCGATGTCGCGGATGCCGCGGAGGTAGCCTAGCCCCCGGATCATGTACTCGCGGCCGCCCATCTCCAGCACCCGGGCCCCAATGTCGGAGTTGTGCATCCCGATGGCCTGCGAGACGCGGGTCACGGGAATGTTGAACGCCCGCAGCCGCTCGGGATTGACCTCCACCTGATACTGTTTGACGAAGCCGCCCAGGCTCGCCACTTCGGAGACCCCAGGTACGGCCGTCAGCTGGTAGCGGATGTACCAATCCTGAAGCGTCCGGAGCTGGGCCAGATCCAGGCTGTCCGATTCGAGCACGTACTCGAACACCCAGCCCACGCCGGTGGCGTCGGGGCCCAGCGTGGGCTCGACGCCCGCCGGCAACCGCTGCCGAATGCCATTCAGGTACTCCAGCACCCGGGACCGCGCCCAGTAGATGTCGGTCCCGTCCTCGAAGATCACATACACCAGGCTCAGCCCGAAGAACGAGAAGGCGCGCACCACCCGGGTGCCCGGGACCTTGAGCATCTCGGACGCGATCGGGTACGTGACCTGGTCTTCCACGATCTGGGGCGCCTGCTCGCTGAAATCGGTCTGAACGATGACCTGCACGTCCGACAGGTCCGGGATGGCGTCCAGCGGCGTCGTCCCCATGGCCCAGATCCCGCCGCCGATCAGCCCGGCGGTCGCCAGCAGCACCAGACCGCGATTGCGAAGCGACCAGGCGATGATCTGGCTAATCATGTTCGTGCTGCTGCAGCGGTACGGTGTCCCGCTTGGGCTGGGCGGGGGCCGTGTGGGCGCCGTGCTCCATCCCCGGCATGGCGCTGCCGGTGCTGCCGAGTCGTGATTCGGCGTCGACCAGGAAGTTGGCCGCCGCCACGATAGTCTGACCCGCGGCGAGGCCTTCCAGGATCTGCACCTGATCCCCCGCCCGCGCACCCAGCCCGACCTCGACCGGCGTCAACGTGCCTTCGGCGCCCCGCACGAACACGAGATTCCGTTCGCCCGTGACCACCACGGCACCGGCCGGCACCACCAGTACCCCGGGTCGCACGACGTCGAAGTAGATCGTGGCGTACATCCCCGGCTTGAGCCGAAGGCCCGGGTTGGGCACCGTGACCCGCACCCGATTGGTGCGGCTCTCCGGATCCACCGTGGGATAGACGAAGCTGACCCGGCCCATCAGGTGCTGGCCGGGGTAGGCCGCGACCTCGATGTGCGCCTGCGACCCGACTCGCACGAACTGGAGGTCCTGCTCGAAGACGTCGCCTTCCGCCCACACCGCGGAGAGATCGGCGATGCGATAGAGCCGCATGCCAGGCATCACCTGTTGACCTTCCAGGACGCTCTTCTCGAGCACGATCCCGTCCGCCGGCGACACCAGCGTGAGCGTCTTGGTGACCTGGCCGGTTCGCTCGATCTGCTCGATCTGCTCCGTCGTGATGTCCCAATACCCCAGGCGTCGCCGAGCCGCCGCCAGAGTCGCCTGCGCGTTGCTCCAGGCCTCGCCCGCGACCGGCTCCACCTGCGACGCCAACCGTTTCGCGGTCAGCAGCTCTTCCTGCGCGGCGACCAGCATGGGGCTGTACAGCGTGAGCAACGGCTCGCCCTTCCGGACCGAGGCGCCGGTGAAATCGACGTGCAGCCGCTCGATGAACCCTTCGATCTTGGGCGTCACGTCGGCGGTCCGGGGTTCCGGCGCCGCGACGGTGCCGACGGTGCGGATGGTGCGCGTGAGCGTCTCACGCCGCACCGTCGTGTACACCACGCCCAGGGCACGCTCCTGTTCCGCCGTCAGGTGGACGGGCTGCCGCACCACCGCGCCCGTGGTGTCCACGGCGCCCTGCGTGGCGCCCGCCTGCATGCGTGCGTGCTCCTCGGCGGTCATCCCCGCCATGGGCGACTCCTCAGTCTTTCGCCCGCAGCCGCTCAGGATCAGCGCGGCCGCGGCGGCCGGCAGCAACGCCCGACGATTCATGGAGCACCTCCGATCTCGGTGCCCACGAGCGCGGCGATGTCAGCCACGGCCTTGTGGTAGGCGGCGATCAGTCGCACGCTCTCGGTGTCGTATCGATTCACGGTCATCTGATTCTCGACGAGACTCAGGTAGTCCACCCTGCCAACCCGGTACGCGGCCAACGCGGCATCGACCGAGCCCCTAGCCTGCGGCAGGATGGACGTCGCGTACAGGCGCGCCAGATTGAGGCTCTTCTCCGCGTCCGCCCGCATCTCCACCAGCAGGGCGAACGTCTCGTTGGTGAGGTCCAGGGCTTCGGCCTCGGCCATCGCCTGCATGGCCTGCATCTCCCGGCGCATAGGGAGCTGCCGCCGGCCGGCCCAAAGCGGCAGGCGAACCCCCACCGTCAGGGATGCCATGTCATCGAACTGGGGACGCTGCCCATAGCTCATCCCCACCATGACGTCCGGGAATAGCTCGCGCCGCGCGCCGCGGTAACCGGCTTCCGCGGCGCTGGCGCGCTCGCGCGCCGCTTGGAGCCGGGGCCGTCGCGCCAGCGCCAGCGCCACGAGCGAGTCCACGCCGGGCAATGAATCGGCCGGCGGCGACAGCTCCAGGGCAAGGATCGGCACGGTCACCTCTCGCCCCAGCAGCGCGTTCAACCGGCCGGCCATCGCAATCCGCTCCTGGGCCATCGCGGTGATCTCTGCCGTCATGCGGGCGACGCCCACCTGGGCCTGGAGCACGTCCTGTTGCAGCCCGGAGCCCACGGCGTACATGGTCTGCGAAACCTGCGCGAAATCCCGCAACAGATCGCGCGAGGCCCGCATCAGCGAAAGGGCCCGGTCCATGTAGGAGAGGTCGTAGTACACGCTCTTCACCCGGGCCACCAGCATCAGCTCGGTGTCTTCCGCGTCGAGTCGGTCGGCGCGCGCTAACCCTTGCGCCCGCTGCTTGGCGAACCCGAGCTTCCCCGGCCAGGGGAATTCCTGGGTGAGCTGCACCTGGTTCATGGTCATGGGATCCATGGTGGACTTCAGGCTTCCGGCCATTCGGTTCATCAAGCCGAACGAGAGCTCGGGATCCGGGAGGGCACCGGCCTGGGGGACCCGTTCCGCCGCCGCGTCGGCCTGGAGCCGGGCCGCGCGCAGCATGGGGTTGGCCTCCCGCGCGATGCTGACCGCGGCCGCCACCCGCAAGGTGTCGGCCGGGCCCACCGCGCCTCGGACCTGCGGCGCCGCGGCAACCGCGCTCACCGCCGCCAGGGCGTGAACGACTCCGAACATCTGATCCTCCTCCAGCCCGGCCTCAGGCCGGGCAAAACGCTACCAACCGTCCCGGAACCGTTCCGGGACGTCACACGGTCGCGTTGCCGCGACGAGGATCAGCTATTGGGTGGTGGAGTGGGTGGTCCGCGAGACGCCAGATCGTGCACGATGGGCGCCTCGGGTTCAACCAGAGCGTGGTCGGGGAAGGTCACCGGCCCGGCGGCCGGCGCGACGATCAGGGCCACGGCCCCGTGGGCGCACCCCGGCATGGCGACACACCGCGCCTGGGCGCACCGTCCGCAGTCGCCGTGACCGGCGGTCAAGAGGTTCTGCGGAACCGGCGTGTGACAGCGGCGCTCGGCCGCAGCCGTGGGTTGGGGCACGAAGGCGGTGGCCGCCGCCGCGAGCAACAGCATCGCGACCAGGCGGGACCAACGGCTCCGACGAGCCACCCACCCCCGTCCGTCGTTGTGCATGGCGTTCAATTTAGCGGGGCTGGGCCGTCGCACAACAGGGCGAATCACCGGGGACCTAGCTGGCAAGCCGCAGCTCCTGGTGGTGCCGCCAGCTCCACCAGAACCAAGCCCTTGCCCTCGCTGAACGCGTCGAGAGCGAACATGCCGAGGAACAGTGACACCAGGATGCCGAGGATGCGTGGGCTCCAGAGCAGCAGGGTCCTGGACATTTCCGTCACGCCCGCCCTCCCCTCACCAGGTCGCCTCGACCAGCGCGGCGCGGTACTCGTGATGGCCGTCGTGGCCGGCCTGGGCCACCGCATCGAGCAGCTGGTGCAGCTCGGTGCGCTCGGAGGTGAAGTTCACCCGGACCAGGCTCTCCGCCAGGTCCACCCGAGCGGCCAGGACTCCAGGCAGGCCGAGCAAACTGTTCCGCACCTGGTCAGCGCAGTTCCCGCACCCCATCCCGCTCACGTGTAGCACCGCCACCGCCGAGTCGTGCAGCGCCGCTCTATCCACTGGTTTCTCGATCGGTTGTACCTGGCAGTGCATACTCCGTCCCTCGACGCTCCGCGCGGTGAGGTCGCATGCTACGCGGGACCTATTGAAATTCGGTTCAGTCCAGCATGAGCATCTCCTTAACCACCTCGCGGCGGGGGCCGCGGGCGCTAGGATGGGCGTGAAGACGCCGGCGAGCGGACCCATGCACACAAGCCGCACTCGGGTACCATAACATCTACAACGTGGCGGGCGGCCTACGGGCCTGGAGCGAGCGGGGCTACCCGCGGGAACTTCGCGGCGAGCCCTGACCATACCGCCTCCGCGGTTGCGCCAGCGCCGCCGGAGGGTTAGGCAAGTAGATCATGGAGCGCGAGCGCTTGCGGGGCACGCTCATGCTCTGGCCGGGCGTCGCGGACGAGCAGCTCGGCACCAAGGCCTACTACGTCCGCACCGGGCGGTTCCAGGACGTCTCTCTTCACGCCCGCTGCTTAATGGTTCGGACCAAGAAAGGGAGGGCGTGACCGCCCTCCCCGTCCTGCGCACTCACCTGACCCATCAATACCCCGGGTTCTGCACCAGGCCCGGCGCCACATCCAGCTCGTTCTGCGGGATGGGGAACAGCGTCCGGAATGCGGGAATGCCGAGCGTCGCCACCGCCCGGTCGGTGCGCACCAGATCCGGCCACCGGTCGCCTTCATACACCAGCTCCAACCGGCGCTCGTGCAGGATGGCGTCGATCGCCGCTGACTGCCCCATGGCGACTAGGTCGAGCCCCAGCAGGCCGGCGCGCGTGCGGATCAGGTTGAGCGACGCCTGAGCCTCGCCCAGCTTGTTCTGCCGCGCTTCGGCTTCCGCCTTGATCAGGAGGATCTCGGCGAACCGAATGACGTGGAGGTGCTCCGTCCCGGTGCTGGTGGGGTACTTGGAGCCATAACGCGTGCTTCCCGCGGAGCCCGAGAAGGCGACGTTCCACTGGCCTCGCCGGTCCACCGGGTTGTACGTCGCCCGGGTCCCGCCGTAGTTCGGGTCATAGGCCAGCAGCAGCGTCACCGCCGGAGAGACCTCCTTGCGGCCCCCGGCGGCGCCTTTGGCGCGGTAGTAAAAGCCGAGGGTGTGGGAGTCCTTGGCATTGTACCTGAGGCGGAGGATATCCTCGGGCGTATTGCCGCCCGCGGCGGTGAACAGATCCGAGTAATTCGTCGCGAGCCCAAGGCCCATGGCCGCGACCGCCTCGGCCTCCGACTCCGCGGCAACCCAGTTCTGCTGGTACAGGAGCACGCGCGCCCGGATGGCCCGCACGGCGCGGGTGGACCCCTGCCGCGTCGCGTCCGTGACGGTCATCAGGCGTTCGGCCTCTGTCAGGTCACTCAGGACTTGCGCGTAGACCTCACTCGTGGTCGCTCGCTCGATGTCCGAAGCAGACGGGATGTCCACCGCCGGCTCGAGCCGGAGCGGGACCCCCAGGCCACTGGTGGCCTTCTCCCCCCAGAGCTTCACCAGATTGTGGTACGTGAGCGCGCGGATGAAATGCGCCTCGCCGACCATCTGGTCGCGCTCGCCGGGATCGAGGCCTGCCACGGTGGGGACTCTCTGGATGACGATGTTCGCCCGTCCGATGGCGCGGTACAGGGCGTCCCACAGGGGTTCGATGGCAGTGTTGTCCGTCGTGATCTCGTTCTTATCCACCTGTCGCCACGAGGCGAACGTACCGGTGTGCTCCACGTCCTCGGCGGGCAGATCGCCGAAGACCGTGAACGTGCCGCCGTAGTAACCAGTACTCTGGAGGGCATCGTACATGCCGGCCACCGCGGAACGGGCCGTGGCCGGGCTGATGATGGCCCGCTCCTCCGGTATCTGGTTGATCGGCTGCACGTCCAGAACAGAGTCGCAGCCGGTCGCTATCGCGAGGATGAGCACCGGCCGTAGCGTCTTGAGTTTCATGAGTGCTCCCATAAAGGCTTTGAAGTTCATGTCGCTCGACCGGGTCACCAGGCGCCGCTGATGCCGAACATGAAGGTTCGGGCCAGCGGGTAGGCGTAGAACTCCGTTGACAGCGCGGTGTTCGAGCCGGAGCCGTTGCTGTTGACGTCCGGCGAGTAGCCGGAGTAGTCGGTCCAGGTTTTCAGGTTGCGTCCGGACACGTAGACCCGGGTCTCCTGCAAGCCCAGGAAGCCGGCCACGCGCGCGGGCAGCCGGTAGCCGAGCGTGACTTCGTGCAGCCGGATGTAGGAACCGTCCTCGAAGTACTTGCTGGAGATCTGTCCCGCGAGCCCCGAGGTGCCGTCCCAGCTCGCGCGCGGCTCGGTGGTGACGTCGCCCGGCTTTTGCCAGCGCTTGAGGACCCGTTTGAACTTGTTGTCGTTATAGTAGCCGCCGTCGTCCGCGAACACGCCGATGGCGTTGAAGATCATGTGGCCCTGGGCAAACTGGAAGAAGGTCCTCAAGTCG
>JACPAP010000059.1 GCA_016180765.1 Gemmatimonadota bacterium | reverse complement strand
GAAGTCGATCCGGCCGGCGAAACTGGAGGCGCCGCCCGGCAGCAGCCACGACCAGGGCATGACCTCAGCTCCCCGCTTTGAAGGTGAAGGTGGCGGCGGCGCTACCGGTGGCCGGCACGGCGACGCTCATCGTTTGGGTCCCGAGCTTCTCGTGCCACGCTTCCACCTCGTAGGTACCGGCGGGCAGCCCCTTGAGGGTGAAGCTGCCGTCGGCCCCCGTCACGGCAAAGAACGGATGCGCGAACACGTTCAGGTTGGCGTGCATCCAGCCGTGCACGTTGCACGCGACCGGAATCGCGATCTCCTGCGCCGTGAACGTGCGGGTGGTTTTCATGCCCTTGGCAGGCTGGCTGATGTTGAACCCGCGGTTCTTCTTGGCCACCACCTTGATGTTGTGCAGCACCGGGTCGCTATTGCGAATCTCCAGCGGTTGACCCGCCATGACCGCCAGCGTGCGCGGGTGATACAGGCAGCCCTCCTGGTCCACCACCACGGGAGTGGTGGGCGCCGTGACCTTCGGCCCGGCGGGCAGGCCGCTCTTCACGTACACCAAGACGTTCTGGAGATTGCCGCCCGTCACCGTGATCACGGGATCGGTCGGGTACTTGCCCTTACACGCGGCTTCGTCGCTCATGTCCACCTTGGGATTGGCCGGTGGCGTGCCGCTGAACTTCACCGTTCCGGTGACGGAGCCGCCCTGAGCCATCGGCCCAGCGGCGGACCCCAGCAGACCCACGGTCAGAATCGTTGCGGACAGCATCACGTGCTTCATCGTGCCTCCATGTGAAACAAGTGAGAAGTGAGACGTGAGAAGTGAGACGTAGTCCTTCTCACGTCTTCCTTCTTACCCCTCACGGCGGTTCAGGCGTCCCGCCTGCTTCTGCGCTTCCCGCACCACCAGTAATCCCAGCCCCGCGCTCACCAGCACCGCCACCACCGGAGCGACGTAGACGCGCGGCGGAGCCGGGACGTCCAGATACACGGCGTACCACGCGCTCACCGCCCCGCGCACGTCATCCTCACCATTCGAGCCATCGGCGGCGAAGAACGCGATGGGAATCGCCCGGCCCGGCATGAAGGGGATCGCCGCCGCGCTATCAGCCGGCACCAGAGGACGGCTGACCTGGAGCGCCCACTCGCCGCGATCATACCGCGCCGAGTGCGTCGCGTTCCCAGCCGCGGCCGGGGTGAACCGGCCCAGCCCGGTGCTGGTGCCTTCTTGCAGCATATCGCCGTCGCTCGACCAGCGCCACAGGGACACCGGCCGCCGGGCGCTGCCCCCCAAGAAGTAGGGCCGCTCCACATCGTCCGACCATCGCACGGGGAACTGCACGTGCAGGCGGTCCGGACCCTGTTCGGCGGCCACCGGCGCGTCCCCGTCGCTCATCGCGTCCCGCATCCGCCCCAGCCACTCGTCCCAGGCGGGATCCGGGCTGCTCGAGCGATCGTGCCAGGTGAGCCGGAGCGCCAGCGTCTGGCCGTCGTGCAGCGCCTGCACCCAGACCGCGGTCACCGCGGGCCCGAACCAGCGCGGCTTGACGACGATCTGCCCGACCAGCGGCACGTACGCCGGCTCCACCATGGCCCAGGCGCTGTCCTCAGGACCGGCGGGCAACCGGGCGACCACGGCCGCCCGGATCACGTCCCGCGGCCGGGGCGGCTCCTCGGGCGACAGGCTCCGCACGTACCGGGCCACCCGCCACAGCTGTTCGTCCGTGATCACGTTGGCGTCGATGGCGTCGCTGAACGACGGCATGGGCGTGCCGTCCAGACCGGTGCGCAGGCGGGTGTAGATCTGCTGCACCGTGCTGCCGCCATTGAAGTTCCAGCTCTCACTCAGGTCGGCGGCGTGGATGGGTTGGTCCCAATCATCCGTCAGCGTCGGCGCCGACTGGCCGTCTCCCCGTCCCAGCTCGCCGTGACACTTGAAGCACTCCAGTTTCTCGAACACGGCCCGTCCTTCCGCGATCCCCTCGGCGGTGCCTCGTGGCGCCCGGCCCAGCGTGATCGGCTGGGGTGTGGCGCCCTCGAAGAAGGTCGAGAAGGTCTTGAGGTACGCGATCACGGCATCACGGTCCGCGGCGTTCAAGCGGCCTCGCCAGCCCGGCATGGCCGTGCCCGGCATCCCTTCGTCGATGATCCGCCGGAGGTCGTCATCCGTGGCTAGCTCGCCGCTGGCTGTGGTCCGGATCTGGAAGACCGCGCGAGTGAAATCCCGCGGCCGGGGGAGCATGTGCGTGGCCGCGGCACCGTCCCCCGCGCCGGTCTCGCCGTGACATTCGGCACACCACTTGTCGTAGAGTTCCTTGCCTCGGGCGTTGGCTGCTCCCTCTTGGGCCGGCGCCACGGGAACCGCGAGCACGCCAAACACAACAACGAATGCTAGGATGCACAACGGTCGGAGGTCGGGCTCGCGGGCCGGTGGGTCCCTTCCCGCGCTGTAGTGAGCGGGCGCGGCGCCATCATCAAGCTCACGCCACTGCCTCACTAACGCGCGCTCAGGGACCCACCGGCCCCGCTCGCACGAAGTCCGTAGCCCTGCGCGGACCCGATCAGTCATGGCGTTCGCCCTCGCCCGCACCCAGCCGCCGCGGTTGGAGCCCCGTTTGCTCGTACAGGAAGATGATGACCTGCCAGATCTCATCCTCCGTCAGGAAGTCCTCCCAGACCGGCATGGCCGAGTTCCAGGGCGTGCCCTCTTTGGGCAGGCCGGGGCCGCCCTTGGCGATGCGCCAGAACACGAAGCTCTCGCGCAGCTGCGCGATGGTGCTCCCGTCGAACGGGAGCGGCGTGGGGTTGAATCCCTGGGCGTAGTGTCCCCGGCCGTCCAGCAGGTCACCGTGACATGGGAGGCAGTTCTGGTAGTAAATCCGCCTGCCCGCGGCGTAGTGCTGCTGCAGGTCGCCCGACTGCCGCAACGGATTCTCCAGCGTCGCCAGGTCCATGCGCTTGCCGCGGAACGTGATCTGCACCGGAGAGGCAGGGTGAACCGATCGGAGGGCCGCGGGCGCTGACACCTTGGGCCGCACCTGCTGGTACGTGACCCACCCCACGAAGACCGGCACCAGCACCAGCAGTCCACCCCGCAGGCGCCGCCGGTCGGGTTCCACCATGGTTCGGTGGATCGGCTCCTTGAAGCGCCGCCAGCGGCCCTCGTTGTCGCTCACGTAGATGAGCACGCCCGCCAGCGCCGACAGCATGTACTGCACCACCACGCTTTTTGGCACCGGGGCGCTCGCCCACCCGATGGCCGCCATCACCAGATAGGCCGCGAGCAGGATGAGGGCGGCCTGCCAGAACGGGTGCGCCAGCATCTCACGCAGACGCCGGCTCATTGGCGCGCCGCCAGGAACTGGACGATGGCTTCCAACTGCGCCGCCGACAGTTGGGTGCCGAAGGTCTGCGGCATCATGCCGGCGAACTGCTCGAACCCCTGGGCCGTATCCGCGTTGGGGAACAGGATGCCCCGCCGGATGCGCTCCGCCGATACCCGCCCGCCGATCCCGTCGAACGACGGACCGAGGGGCGGACCAGCGCCATCCATCGCGTGGCAGCCGAGGCAGGCGTGCTGGGTCAGCAGCTGCCGGGGATCGGTGGTCCCGCCGGCAGGCATCGCCGCAGCCGCCCCCGGTGCCGCCCCTGCGGCCCCTTCCGCCGACTCCAGATCGCTAGCACTCACCGTCACTTCCCCGCCCTGTGACTGGAGAAAGGCCACCACCGCCCAGATCTGATCGCCGCCCAGCTGCGTGGTCATGACCGGCATGATGTTCTGGAACCCCGGGAGTACGGAGTCACCGGGGCTCAGCATCGAACGGTGCAGGTAGTCCTTGCAGCCCTCTCCCAGGACCGCGAGGCACCGCTCGCCGATGGGCCCGCGCCCCGCGTGATCCGTCAGCAGGTTAGGCGCCCGGGTTCCGAGCCCGTGACAGGCCGTGCAGACCTGGTGGTAGATCTGCTCGCCCGCCGCGACCAGCTGGTCCGTGCTCGCGCCGGAGCCAAGGCTCACGGGGGCGGGCACCTCCGACTCCAATTGGGGAATGAGGTGCGCGACCATGGTGTAGAACCCGATCACGCCGACCGTCACGGCCACAATGGCGAGGTTAATCCGCCACATGGAACCTCAGCCCTCCGCCGGGCTGTGCTTCGCCATGGCGTGCTCCGCCAGGCCGCCCAGCCAGAAAATGAACGCGACCAACCCCAAGAAGATCAGCACGCAGGCGCTGATCATGTTGGCCGCGTAGCCCAGGGCCGGCGTGGCGGCGTAGGGGCTGGTGTCCCGCAGGACCTCCCAAACGTGCCAGTGTTGCCGGATGCCGCTCCGCGCGAATCCCATGAGGCCCATGAGCCAGGTGAACGTGACGGCCAGCACGAACAGGGCGTATTGGGAGCGCTCCGGCATTTGGCCCCACCGAATGGCGCCGCGCGATTCGGCGCCTCGGAGCAGCCCGAGGTCGATCACCGTCACGCCGATGATGCACGAGAGGACCGCCAGCACCTGGTACACGCTGAAGCCGATCCGGACCACGTCATCCACGAAGTAGCCGCGGACGCCGAAGAAGAGCACCACGGCGGTGGCCAGGGCGAACATGGCGCCCTGGATCGAGGTTCCCGAGCGAGCCCAGGAGACGACCGGGTGCTTGTTGGCCCGGCGGTAGAGCAGGAACGAGAGGAACGTGGTGAGGATCATCACGTTCACGGCGGTGTTCTTGGCGCTCATGACGCCGAGCACGTCGAGCAGCGGATGGTACTGGCCGCCCATGGCCGCCTGCTCCTCGCGGGTCGCGATCATGGTGTGCGGCGTGGCCCACACGATCCAGCCCACCACCAGCACCAGGAGCATCCACTTGGTGTAGGGCGCATAGCGCTCCGCGCCCGGGATGCGCTGCATCCCGATCCAGAGGTAGTAATTGGCGGCGAGGAACAGCACCCCGATCAACACCGCCTGGATGATCCACAGCCAGCTCATGAACCCGCCCATCATGGTGATGCCCATGGACTGGTTATAGGCGTAGATCTCCCGGCCCAGCCAGTAGCCCGCGAACGGGAGGACGATGAACGTGGAGATGGCGATGAAGTTACCGACGTATCCCATCCAGTCGTAGTGCGCGCGTTCATCAGCGGTTTTAGCCGCCAGGAACCGGTAGGCCGCATAGGCCGCCACGATGGACCCTCCGAAGACGGCGTTGGCGATCAACCGGTGAATGTTGATCGGCATCCAGGTGGCGTTGGCGAGGGCGTTCCACAACCGGACCTCGGAGGGGAGCGTCTCCGGCGTCACCGTCGTGGGCGGCGACATCATGTAGGTGAGCCACCCGTTGGCGATGAACATCACGATGGTGCCCCACACGTTGAGCAGCAGACCCAGACCCCAGTGGGTCCACTTGGCCCGGCCGGCCTGCCAGCGGTCCCACCCGTAGTAGTACAAGTACAGGGTGAACGATTCCGCGAAGAAGATCCCCACGTAGATCCACATGGACAGCCCGAAGATCTGGGCCATGTGGCCCCAGAACCGCGGATACAGCGTGGTGAGCAGGAAGACCAGCATGACGCCCCACAGCGCCGTGGCGCTGTAGGCGAACACCAGCAGGCGGGTGAACTCCTTGGACAGCCGGTCGTACTTGGCGTCCTTGCCCACGATCCCGATGAGCTCCGTGATCACGGCGAACATGGGCACGCCCAGCACGAAGGCGGCGAACATCAGATGCACTTCGGCGGCCACCCATACCGCCGCCCGCGCCCCGATCAGCGGGAATCGCCCGTAGGCGCCCGTGGTGTCGGCCGCCGCCTGGAGCAGGGGCAGGAGATCAATCATCGCTGGCGCCGTTCCAACTCGTCTTGCCGAACGTCAGGAGCCGCGTTCTCCGCCTCCGCAGTTGGAACGGCGCTGGCGAAGAAGGGCAGCCGTTTGGAGAAGTCGATAGGCATCGCCCGGCGTACCTCGCGCATCAGCTCCAAGGTGACCTCTGTCGCCCCCTGGCGGCGGGCGTAGGCCTCGAGCCGCTGCACCACCACTCCTCGGACAAAGGACGGAATTCGCTTCAAGCGCTCCGCCGCATCCGGCGCCCAGCGGAGCTCCGGCTCAACCGCGGCGCCGTAGGTCACGGCCCGGGGCGGCCGGATGGGCTCGGCCATGGGGCCCGGCTGGTAGGCGCAGGAGGGATCTTCGGCCAGCACGTCCCCCTGCACGGCGAGCGCGCGCGCCCGGCACCCGCCACACAGCTCGCGGTATTCGCACCGGCCGCATTTCCCCCCGAGCTGGCCGCTGCGAAGCGCCTGGAACAGCTCCGCCCGCTGCCACACCTCGTTGAAGGCCTGGCGGCGCAGGTCGCCCGCGGGCACGGGGATGTAGGGGCACGGCGTGAGCTTGCCGTCGGGGGTGATGCGGCAGTACTGGGTCCCGCACGGGCAGCGGGTTTGATAATTGAGTACCGGCGAGTCCGGCGTGTCCCGGTGCACATGGCGCATGAAGTGGGGCGCGCACTTGGCGCGCACCATCATGCGACCCAGGTAGGTCTGCGTGTGCGCCACCAGCTCGGCGAGCGCCGCCTCGTACTCGTCCGGGGACAGGTCACTGAGCCGGGCGCCGCGACCGGTCGCCACCAGGAAGTACGCGTTGAAGCACACGGCTCCGTGCTCGGCGGCCCACTGCACCAACCTTCCCAGCTCGGTGCGGCTTTTCTTGGTGACCGTGGTCTGGATGACGAAGTCCAGCCGATGCCGGCGCAGCCGCTCGAGCGCGGCGATCGTGGCCGCCAGCGAGCCCGCGCCGTGCCGGAAGTTGTCGTGGTGCTTGGGCTCCAACGAGTCCACGCTTACCGCAACGCCGGTGACACCGGCGTCCTTGAGCTCCGTGATCCGTTCGTCAGTGAGCAGCGTGCCGTTGGTGCCCACCACGACCGTCGCCCCGCGCTCCGTGGCGAACCGCGCCAGCTCGGGCAGGTCGGCGCGCAACAGCGGCTCGCCTCCCGAGAGGATGAAGAGCGGTGCCGGGTTCAGCGCCAGGATCTCCTCGGCGATGCGGCGGAACTCCTCGCCGGTCAGCTCGGACGCGGCGCTTTCCTCTGGTCCCGCGGAGATGTAGCAGTGGGCGCACTCCAGGTTGCAGCGGCGGGTGAGATTCCACGCGACCACGTGCGGCACGTAGCGGCCCGGCGTCTCCCGGGTGGCGCCGGCGCCGTCCAACAGCTTGGCCAGCGCTATCCCCACGCTAGTACCGTTCCAACTTGATGGGGTGAACGCATTGCCCAAGGCCGTGGAGCTTGTCAAGTTGGAACGGCACTAGTCGCCTCCGGCATCGGGCGTGAGCAGCCGCTCCACCGCGGCCTTGGCCTCCTCGGGCGTGACCGTCTGGAAGTCCACCGGGCAGGCCGACATCCTGGCCTCGAGGTCGCGCACCGGGCATCGCGTGATCCCGGCGGCCTTGGCCTCCTCGATGAACTGCCGCATCTCCGAGGAGAGTTCTCCCGTCCCATTTTCGGCGCCGGCACGAATCTGTTTGGCGCGCAATTCCGTGAACATGACCATCATGGTCTCGGCGTCGAACTCGTCCGCCGCGATCATGGCCTGCTTGTTGTCGTCCATCACGGGCGTGGTGACGCGCCAGATCCCGTGGTTGCGGGCGAAGCGCTCCACCGTGTTGCGAGCCAGTGGACGGGCGATCAGCGGCACGTTGCGCAGCCGCTCCCACGCCTCGAGCAGCGGACCTCGATCTCCGTGGCCGGCTCCGGATCGGCGTCGTGCCCCTGGACCTTGGTCGCCTTGAGCTGCTCCTCCGCCTTCACCTCGGCCAAGGCGATCTCCTCGGCCGTCCCGATGCCCATGATGAGTTGCATGTGCGTGGGCAGGAGCCTGCGGATGGCCTGGTCCAGCCGCGCGCTGGTGACGATATCGCCGCCCTGCTCCAGGACGAACTCCTCCACGGCGCGCCGCGCGATGCCCTGCGCGAACGGCGGCACCCGCAGGATGCGGACCTCCGCTTCCGGAGCCCACGGCAGCCCGGTGACCCCGTCTTCTTCGATCCAGGGGATCTCCTCGGGCTTCACGCCGGTGGTCCCCACCAGCAGCACGTTGTGCGGCGCCATCCGCAACAGGTTCTCGGCCTGTGAGCCCAGCTGGCTACCCTCGATGCGGTGAGCGCCGTGGCGAGCCAGCACCAATAGGGAGGGTTTGATCTCCTCGGCCCACTGCATGACCACCTGGAACGGCTTGCCGACCAGGATCTGGGTCGTGAGCGGCACGTCGGGGAAGTCGCGGGCCATCACCTCGGCGCGCTTCAAGTTCGCCTGGCAGAGCTTGAGCAGTCCCTTGTCGATGATGTTGTTGTGAAGCTCTTCCTGCTCTTCGAACTTGAACACTCGGGACGCCTGCACCGACAGCACGTCCTTGATGTTGTGGAACACCACGTGATGGTATTCCACGTCGAAG
>JACPAP010000058.1 GCA_016180765.1 Gemmatimonadota bacterium | reverse complement strand
CAGACAGGGCAGCCGCTGGCGCAGCAGCCACTCGACTTTTTGGCGGTCGAAACGCGACAGATGGCCGGAGGTGACCTGCGCCGCTGCGACCACCGGGAGGAGGGTGGCAACGGCAACCAGCACAGACCAGCGCAGGCGAGCGTCTATCACTTCTCCACGCCCGCCAGGAACTCCCTGGCAACCTCGATCGCCGGCCGGTGCGCCACGTCCACCTGGTAGTTCAACTGCCGCATCTTCTCTTCCGTGATGGTGCCCCCGAGCTTCGCCAGCGCGCCGCGCGCGGCGGGGAAGCGGGTGAACAGGTCCCGCCGCACCACCGGCGCCGCCTCATAGGGCGGGAAGTAATGCCGGTCGTCTTCGAGCTGAAACAAGTCGAGCGCCGCGACTTGCCCATCGGTCGAGTTGCCCGCAATGATGTCGGCGCGACCCTCGGCCAGCGCTTTGTAGCTCAGACCCAGGTCCATGACCGCCGGACGCGCGGCGAAGGTAAGGCCGTAGGCTTTGAGCAACCCCTGATACCCATCCTCGCGCTCCACGAACTCGTAACCGAAGGCGGGCCGCCAGGTCCGCGCGTAGCGAACCGCCTGCGACAGCGTGCGGATCCCCAGCCGCTCGGCGTCTCTCCGGCGAATCAGCATGGCGAAGGTGTTGTTGAAGCCCAGCGGCTCGGCCCACTTCAGGTTCCACCGGGCCGCGTATGTGCTATCGACCGCGCGCCACACCTGTGCCGCGTCGGTGGTGGCGGGCAGCACGAGGATCGCCGAGTAGGCCGTGCCGGTGTATTCCACGTACACGTCAATCTGCCCCGCTTTGATCGCCTCGTGGCAGACGAAGGTGCCGCCCAGGTAGAGCTTGCGCTCTACGCGCAGTTGGTAGCGCTCGAGCTGTTGGGCCACGATCTCGCCCAGCAACATGGACTCCGTGAAGTTCTTGGAGCCGACGACGATGGCGTCGGGGCGCGAGCAAGCGCTCGCCAAAAGCGGCAGGAGCGGGAGAAGCGGCAGAAGGGCGGAGGTGCGTCTCTTCGCGCGCTGCAGTTTCGCGCGCGCCGCAGACGAAGAGCGTTTCATGGCGCGCGCTCCACTACGCCCGCTGCGAGACGCACCCCCGCCCTTCCGCCGCTTCTGTTAGCCCTGCCGCTCATCTCCGCCAATCCAGCCTTCTCTCCAGGAGATGCAGCCCACCGTCTGCGATCAGGGCCAGGAGCGCCGCCGGGACCGCGCCGGCGAGAATCACGGCGCTGTTCACCATCGCCACGCCGCGGAAGATGAACTCGCCGAGCCCGCCGCCGCCAATCGCAGCGGCGATGGTCCCGATTCCCACGCCCAGAACCACCGCGATCCGGACGCCCGCCAGAATCACCGGGGCCGCCAGCCGCAGCTCCACCAGCCACAACACCTGGGCATCGGTCATCCCCATCCCGTGAGCCGCCTCTCGCACGGCCGGATCCACCGAGGTGATCCCCGTGTAGGTGTTGCGGATCAGCGGCAGCAACCCGTAGAGCACCAGCGCCACGATCGCCGTGCGCGCCCCGATGCCGCCGATGAACGGCAGGGGAATCAGGAACCCGAACAGCGCCAGGCTGGGAATGGTCTGCACCACGTTGGCGAAGCCCAGGATGGGCGCGCGGAGCCGGGGCCGCCGCGTGAGCAGGATGCCGGCGGGCACGCCGATGGCAATGGCGAGACCGGACGACACCGCCACCAGCCAGACGTGCTCCAGGGTGGAGGAGAGCACCTCGGCCCGATTGAGCGCCAGGTACTCGAAGAAGCTCACAACAAATCCCGGAGCGCGGTCACCCGAGCGTCACCGGTCGCGTTGAACTGGTCCACCGTACCGGCGAACACCAGCCTCCCCTGATCCAGCAAGGCGATGCGGCTGGCGAGCGCCACGGCCTCGCGGACATCGTGGGTCACGAACACCACGGTCTTGCCCAGCCGCTCGGTCAGCGACCGGAACTCCGCCTGCAGCTCCTGGCGCGCCAGCGGATCCACCGCGCCGAACGGCTCGTCGCACAGCAACATGGGTGGGTCCGCGGCCAGCGCGCGCGCCACCCCCACGCGCTGCCGCTGCCCGCCCGACAGCTGGTGCGGCAGACGGCGGGCGAACTCGCCCGGCGCCAGCCCCACCAGCTGCAGCAGATCGGCCACCCGCTCCCGTACCTGTTGGGCCGGCCAGCGCTCGAGTCGCGGCACCAGACCCACGTTGCGCTCCACGCTCATGTGCGGGAACAGCCCGATCTCCTGGATCACGTACCCGATGCGCCGCCGCAGCCGCACCGGATCCCAGTCCCGCGTGCTCCGCCCTGACACCGACACCTCGCCCGCGCTCGGCAGCAGCAGGGCGTTGATCAGCCGAAGCGCGGTGGTCTTGCCCGCGCCGCTTTTCCCTAAGAGGACCAGCCGCTCGCCTTCGCGCACCGACAGGCTCACCGGCCCCAGCAGCGCCCGCCCGTTGACCACGTAGCTCACGTCGCGAAACTGGATCAGGTCCGGCACGTTACCTTTCGCCCATGGGGTTCCTCGCCCGCCTGTTCATCACCGGCTTGGGCCTGCTCCTGGCCGACGCGCTGCTGCCCGGCGTCCGCTTCGACGGCGCCCTCTCGCTGTGGCTCGCCGCGTTCCTGCTCGGCCTGGTCAACGCGTTCGTCCGCCCCCTGTTCATCCTGATAACGCTTCCCTTGACCCTGGTGACGCTGGGCTTGTTCCTGTTCGTGGTCAACGGCATGATGGTGCTGCTGGTCGCCTGGCTGATGCCGTCATTCCATCTCACGGGGCTGGGCACCGCCATCCTCGCGTCGCTCATCGTGGGGCTGACCGGCTGGCTTGCGAACGCGTTCGTGGGCGACCGGGCGAAGATCGAGGTGTGGTCGGTCAAACGCCAGTAGCTCCGAACCAATCTTCAATCCTCGGCGTGTCCAGATCGGGCGCCCGCCGCGGCAGGTCGAACCAGGTCCGTTCCAGCCGCCGGGCGAGCGACGGCGGCAGCGTCGTCTCGGGGGCGCGCAGATGGTCGGCCAGCTGCCGCGGCCGGCTGGCTCCGACGATCGCCGACGTCACATCCGGATTCGACAGCACCCAGGCCACGGCCGCCGTGACCAGCGACAGGCGGTACGTTTCCGCCTCGCGCTTCAAGATCACCGCCTCCTGCAACAGGCGCTCGTCCCAGTAGCGCTTCCGGTACACCTCGCCGGTGTGGGGCATGGCGAACCGGGTACCCCGGGCCGGCGGCTTCCCGGGCGGGTGCTTGCCGGACAACAAGCCGCCCGCAATAGGGTTGTATACCATGGTGCCGAGCCCAAAGCGCCGGGCCAGGGGGAACAGCGACTCTTCGGCCTCGCGCTGAAACAGGTTGTACCGCGGCTGAAGCCCGTGGACCCCGGCGATCCCCAGTCGTTCCGCCGCCACCAGTGCCTCGGCCACTTCGTGCGCCCGCACGTTGGACAGGCCGGCGTAGATGATCTTGCCGTCTCGTCGAAGCTGCTCCAGCGCCAGAAGCGTCTCCTCGATGGGAACCGTGGGGTCCCATCCATGACACAGGTAGAGATCGACGTAGTCCGCCTTGAGGCGCTTCAGGGACGCCTCGCAGGACCGCGTCAGATGGAGGCGCGAGTTGCCGCGGTGGATGGGGAGCGGGCCGCCGGGGAAGTAGCCTTTAGTGGCCACCACCACTTGATGGCGGTTCTTCTTGAGCGCCATCCAGCGGCCCAGCAGCGTCTCGGTGTCGCCGTAGGTCTCCAGCAGCATGGGGATGGGATACACGTCCGCTGTGTCGAAGAAGCGAATGCCTCCCTCGAACGCGGCGTCGAGAATGGCGTAGCTGGTCTTCCGATCGGCCTGACCGGCCAGGGTCATGGTGCCGAGGCAAAGCTCCGTGACCTTCAAACCGGAGTTGCCGAATGACTTCCATCTCACGCCGAACGAGCCTCCGTTTGCTCGACGTCCGATGTCAGATGTCCGATGTCCGAAACTCGAGCTGCACGGACATCGGACATTGGATATCGGACGTCGATCTCACTCGCCAACGACTACCGCAACCACCTCCCGTTGCCGCGGCCGATTGTCCAGGTTGATGACGATGATCTGCTGCCATGTCCCGAGTTGCAGGCGGCCCTCGATCACCGGCACCGAGATGCTGGTCTTGAGCAGCGCCGAGCGTACGTGGGAGAACCCGTTGCCGTCGTGGTAGGCGGCGTTGTGTGCGTACTCGATGTCCACGGGGGCTACCTGGTCCAGCGCCCGGCGAAGGTCCGCCAGCGCGCCCTTCTCGTATTCGATGGTGGTGATGGCGCCGGTGGAGCCCTTGAGTGACACGATCGCCGCGCCCGTCGGGACGCCGGAGCGGGTCACCAGCTCCGTCACTTCCGGCGTGATGTCGCGGTAACCGAATTCCGCCGCGAGGGCGAAGGTCCAGCTGGCCTGCCGGGCGCCGCGTTCGGCTCCCTGCTGCTTCACGGAAACGTCGCCGCGGCCTTGGGTTTCAGGTACTGGTCGTACCACTCAATCATGCGAGCCACCACGTCCATCACGCTCTCGCGGGCCGCGTAGCCGTGTGCCTCGAACGGCAATTGCACGTACACCACCGTCGCTCCGTGTCCCTTGAGCGCGGCATACATCCGCTCCGACTGGATGGGGAACGTGCCGGAGTTGTTGTCGTTCATGCCGTGGATCATGAGGATGGGCTCATTGATCTTGTCGGCGAACGCGAACGGCATCATCCGCAGGTACACCTGCGGCGCCTCCCAGAACGAGCGGTTCTCGTTCTGGAAGCCGAACGGCGTAAGCGTCCGGTTGTAGGCGCCGCTGCGCGCCACGCCGGCTTTGAACAGATCCGAGTGCGCCAGCAGGTTGGCCGTGGTGAACGCGCCGTAACTGTGCCCGCCGACGCCGAAGTTGCCGTCCGCGATGCCCTTGCTCATCAGGTAGTCTATCGCCGCCTTGGCCCCGGCCACGGTCTGATCCACGTAGGTGTTGTTGGCCGAGTCGCCTCCCACCACGGGGAGCGTCGGGTTGTCGAGCACCGCGTATCCCTGGGTGAGCAGGAACAGGTGCGACGCACCGCCGGGGAGGACGAACCGGTTGGGGCTACCCACCACCTGACTCGCCGCGTCCGCCGAGGCGAACTCGCGCGGGTACACCCAGAAGATGACCGGCACCTTCCGGCCGTCCGTGTAGTCGGTCGGGTAGTACAGGGTGCCCGAGAGCTTCACGCCGTCGGCCCGGGCGTAGGTGATCAACTCGCGGCGCACGGTGGAGAGCGACGGGGCGGGATTCTGCAGCGCCGTGACCGGCGTTTCCCGGCGACTCCGGAGATCCCGCTGGACGAAGTTCGGCGGTGTGGTCCGGCTCTCCCGCCGGGTGATGACCAGCCGCGCGGCGTCGTCCAGCACGGCCGCCACGCTCTCGTACCCGTCGGGGGCCGACTGCCAGAGGCGTTCAGTCTTCCCGGTCTCGAGGTTCATCCGGTCGAGGAAGGGCCGCTCTCCCTCCGGCGACGCCCCGTTCCCGTCGAGGTATATCCATTTAGCGTCCGGGGACTGGCGCAGCACCGAGAACCCGGCTGCGTCACGGCTCCGGACGGGACTCCCCGGATCGCCATAGCGATCCTCGGAGGAGCGATCCCAGACCAGTTGGCGCCCCGCCGCCGGCTGGTCGAGGTCGAGCTTCCAGGTACGGGTCTGCCGGGTGGGGCGATGGAACTCGGTGAGCAGCACCAACCCGTCACGACCATACGCGGTGCCGCCGCCCCCGAAGCCGCCTCCCTGAAACCGGAACGCGAGCCGCGTGAGCTCCCGGGGCTCGGTGAAGGGCGCCTCCAGCAGCATGACCCGATCGCGCTCGGCAGCCGGGCGGCGGTTGTCGCCGCCGTCCAGGGCCTCGACGTACATCAGAGTCGCGGGCCGTCCGGGCACCCACTGGAAGGACCTCGGGCCCGGCCGGACACCATCCATGGGCGCGTCTTCGGCCAGCGGGATGGACGCGATGGTCGCCGCCTTCTCGCCGGTCAGCGTCCAGGCCTCGATCTCCTGGGGGAAATCGTTCATGGTGACCTGGTAGGAATACGGGCGCTGGACCCGGCTCACCAGGAGGAGCTCGCCGCTGGGCGCGGGGCTGGACGCGGCGAAGATCGCGGGGCGCCCAAGGAAGCGGGGCGCGCCGCCCGCCGGGTCCACCATGGCCAGCTGCGCCGTGGCGTAGTAGGTGAACAGCTCCTCGTCATGTGGGGAGTCGAGCAAGTCCTGGAACGTGGGGACCGGAGCAGCCTTGCCCGCGTTCCGTTGCACAATGGGCCCGCCCGGAACTCGTGGCGCTTCCGGCGCCGCTCCTCGCCCGGCCGGCACCAGGCGACACACCAGAGCGTCCGAGCGCGGCATCCACTCGCACGGCTCCCCGGTCGTGCCGTTCAGCCCGGAGCCGACCCGCCGGCCTTGGCTGGTCGCCGCATCCGCCACCCACAAGTCCATCGCGTTCTCGGTGACGTGGGTGAAGGCGATGCGGCGGCCGTCGGGAGACCACCTGGGGAACCCGACCCGCCCCGCCTCCGGCACAGTCACGCGCCGCTCCTGACCGGTCGCCACGTCACGCAGCGTCAGGGCACGGAATCCGGAGACGCTGTACGGGCCGTTGGCTTGGGGATTGATGCGGCGCCCGGCCAGCCGTAGCAGTGGCTGGGCGAAATCCGCGATGCTGGGAATCCCGGTAGGCTCCGCCACCAGGAGCGTCTTGCCGTCCGGGGATGGGACGATCGACGGCAGGCGCGGCGCATCGACAATCCGCCGCACGATCTCGGGCGGCTGCTTGTACGGCTCTTGCGCGCCGAGCGATGGCGCCGCCAGAGCAAGGAGCCCAAGGACGAAGTGACGGATGCGCATGGCGACCTCCGCAATTCCCAAGTCTGATCCTGGTGCCGCAGACATCGGCGCAAATGTACTCGCCAGACGCGAGCGGCAACAGCGTGGTCCGGCTTCCGCCGTCCGTTATCCGATGTCAGGTATCCGTGGTGCCGCAGCTGCCTTCCGTCTTACGGAAAGCGGATAACGGACCACGGAAAACGCCTCTAGTTTCCAGCATGCGCGACTTCTCCATCCTCAGGGATCTGGTGATTCTGGTCGCGGCCGCGATCCCCGTGGTCGTGGCCGCGCACCGGTTCCGCGTTCCGCCGGTGGTGGCCTTCCTGGTGACCGGCATGATGATAGGACCCCACGGCCTGCGGCTGATCGCCCATCCGGACTCGGTGGCTGGACTGGCCGAGCTCGGCGTGGTCCTCCTGTTGTTCGCCATCGGCCTGGAACTATCGCTGGCCCGTATTGTGCGGCTGGGACGGGTGGTGCTCCAGGGCGGCGGCCTCCAGCTGGTGGGCACGGCGGTGCTGGTGGCGGGGGTGGCGCTGGCGTTCGGGACGGCGGGGAATACGGCGTTGTTGTACGGCGCCCTGGTGGCGCTGTCGTCCACGGCCATCGTGCTCAAGATGTACACCGACCGCGGGGAGCTGGACACGCCGCACGGGCGAGTGGTGGTCGCGGTGCTCTTGTTTCAGGACCTCTGCGTGGTCCCGCTGATGTTGCTGATCCCGGTGCTGGCAGCCGGCACCGCAACGGGGGAGGCCTCGACCGGGACGCTGGTCGTCAGGTTCGGCGTGAGTCTGGCCGTGCTGGCCGCGCTGGTGCTCGGGGGCCGGCTCCTGGTGCCGCGCGTGCTGGAGCGGGTGGTGGCGCTGCGGAACCGCGAGATCTTCACCCTGTGCGTGGTGCTGTTCGGCCTCGGGGCCGCGTACGTCACGGCCAGCGTCGGCCTGTCGCTCGCTGTCGGCGCGTTCATCGCCGGCCTGGTCATCTCCGAATCCGAGTACGGCATGCAGGC
>JACPAP010000057.1 GCA_016180765.1 Gemmatimonadota bacterium | reverse complement strand
GGGCCGGTCGGCGACCGCGCTCTCGGTGATGCCGGTGAGGGTCGCGACGAACGGTGGAATCCCACGGCCCGGATTCACCAGCGCTTCGAACACCGGCTCGATCGTCCCCCCGCGTACCACCACCACCGCGATCTCCACGATCCGGTCCCCGCGTGACGGACGCCCGCCGGTGGTCTCGACATCCACCACCGCAAAGCTGCACGCCTCAAGACTGGGCGACGTGGCGCCCGCGGGGACCACCATCCAGCGGCCGTCGTCCAGCCGGGAGACGCGCGGGTCCGCCCCTAAGAGGGCCACGGCCAGCCGCTCCGCGATGACCGGCGGCGGGTGGGGGATTCCCAGGACGTCCCGGGCCAGCGCCAGGCTGTCCCCCGGTCCGGGCGCGAGATACGCGAGCGCGCGATCCACCAGCGTGCCCTCCGGCACGATCCGGGTGGAGCCGCTCACGGCTCATCCCTCCTGAGCGGCAGCGTCATGCAGCGCGGCCCCCCACCTCCGCGCACCAGTTCGCTCCCATCGAGCGTGATAACGGCCTGCTCCCGCTCGCCGATCGCTCGCTCGCCGGTGAGGAACGACACGGCGTCCACCGGCGTGAAGCCGGCTCGCTCCAGCCCCCGCAGCGTCATCTGGTTCCGGGCGTACGCCAGCGCCAGCCCGGGCCGGAGCGTGAGCAGGTTGCAGCCCGACGCCCATTGCTCGCGCTCCTGGTGCGAGCGTTCCCGCCCGCCGCAAAAGATCGGCTCCAGGGGACAGTCCACGGCCCGGAGCGCGGCGAAGAAGTTGGGCATCTCCCGAACCCCATGCTCGCCCTTCCGCCGGTGCAGGACCGCCAGGCGTTCCGGCCCCACAAAGTGCGGCGGATAGATGACGCACAGCTCCCGGTCCACCTGGGTGAAGATCATGTCCAGGTGAATCGCCGTGCGCTCGCCCGGCATGACCACCACCACGACGTCCCGCACCGGGCTTCGCGCGAAGACCAACTCGCAGAGCTGATCCAGCGCCGCGGGACTGGAGCGATCACTGAAGCCCAGGACCAGGAGGTCTGAACGCAGCGGGTGCACGTCGCCGCCCTCCAGGGTGTAATTGGAGCGGCGCTCGTCCGAGCCGTCGTACAAGATGCCCGCGTTGGTGAGCTCGGGGTGATACCGGAAGAGCGCTTTGATCAGCAGCTCCTCGGACCAGCGCACGCCGTAGCGCATGGAGCCGATCACCACGTGATCGCAGATCACGATGCCGACGTCCCGGGTGAAGAAGAGATTGGGCAACGGCGGCAGGGCGAACCCCACCTCGTTGAGCGCCTGGCCGATGGGGCCCCCCTCTTCGGCCACGCCCTCGATCAGCAGCGACACCAGCTGGTCGGTGGGCAACTCGGCCAACCGCCGGGCCAGCGCATCCGAGGGCACCACGTCCGTAGCGCGCGAAATCAGAAACTCGCGGACCTCGCGCCGCTCCAGGACCTGGGCCAGCAAGGCGCGCACTTCCCGCACGTCGGCGAAGCGCTCCAGCACGGCGACCAGCCGCCGGTGCTCTCGCTGCGCCGTCTCCAGGTTGATGATGTCGTCGTAGAGATAGTCCTCGCGGGTGCCGGGCGTCACCGCCAGCAGCTCGCTTCCCGGCGTGTGGACCAGCACACTCCGGAGCGGGCCGATGTCGGAGGTGACGTGCACGGCGGGCATGGCGGGCATGGCGGCAAATCTAAGGGGCAGGAGGGGCAGGAGGGGCAAAAGAGGGGCAGGGAAAGGGCAGAAAGAGGGCACGAAAAGGGCAGAAAAGGGGCAGAAAGTCGATACGGCGCACAATGGAAGGGTAACTCAACCTGGTGGCCAGCTCGATACAGTGCGAGCATGAACGGCCACAGGAGACTCAGGGTCTGGCAGCTCGCGGGAGAGTTGATCGACGTCACCTACCGGATTGCCCGCGATCTCCCACCAGACGAACGGTACGTTGCCGCGGTGCAGCTTCGGCGTGCCGCGTGGTCACTTCAGGCATCTTCCAACGTCTGCGGCGTGGGCGCGGCTGACTTCTCCCAGACTTCCCTTCTGCCCTCTTTCTGCCCTTTTTCTGCCCTTTTTCCGCCCCTTTTCTGCCCTATCTGTTTCTCAACGCGTAGCTCAACGCCTCCAGCTCCATCGCCATGTTCACGTTCTTCACCACTACGTGGGCCGGCACCTCGAGCTGTACCGGCGCGAAGTTCAGGATCGCCCGGATCCCGGCCTGGACCAGCCGGTCCGAGACCTGGGCGGCCGCTGCCGCCGGGGTGGCGAGGATCGCGATATCCACCGGGGCACGCGCCAGGTCCTGCTCCAGGTGTTGGACGTCCTGCACCACCAGGCCGTTCCAGTCGGCGCCGACCTTCTTGGGGTCCGCATCGTAGACCGCAGCCACGTGGAAGCCGCGCTGCCCGAACCCGGGGTACTGCGCCAAGGCGCTGCCGATCTTCCCCGCCCCTACGACGACCACCTGATAGGTTCGTTTGAGGCCGAGGATGTCGCGCAGCTTGCCAACCAGTTCCGGCACCGAGTAGCCCAGCCCGCGTTTCCCGAATGACCCGAAGAACGAGAGGTCCTTCCGCACCTGCGCCGAGGTGGTTCCGCCGCGCGTCGCCAGCGCCTCGGAGCTGATGGTGGCGATGCCCTGACTCTGGAATTCCTCGAGAAAGCGGAGGTAGAGCGACAGGCGGCGGACGGTGGACTCAGCGATCTTGCGCATCGGCCCATTGTGAACGTTTTCACAATGTGCGGCCCGACCGGCCTGCCGTCAACGTGCCACCGTCCGAAACAGGCGCACAAGTGCCTGCGGCGCCAACAGTTCCGGCCGCATGGCAGGTTCAACCTGGAGTTCCATCAGCGCCGCTTCCACCGCCCCTTTGGTCCGGCCCGAGAGGGCCCGCAGGCTGTGACCCAATTGCTTGCGGCGCTGGGAGAACAACCGGGCGAGAAACCGCCGCCAGGCTTCCCGCTCGGGCTCGGCCACCAGCGGCTCCCCCAAGGGGCGCAGGCGAACCAGTGCGGAGTCCACCTTGGGCGGCGGCCGAAACGCGCCTTTGCTCACCCGGAACAGCCGCTCCACCGAGGCGATGGCCTGAACCCCTGCGGACAGCGCACCATACGTCTTAGACCCGGGAGCCGCTGCCAGGCGTTCGGCGACTTCTTTCTGTACCAGGAAGACGATCACTTCCGGCAATGGAGGAGAGAGAGCCTTCTCGATCAGAGGGGTGGTGATGTAGTAGGGAATGTTCCCTATGACCTTGAACGCGTGCAACGTGCAACGTGCAACGTGCAACGGTTGCGCCGCGAGGAGGTCCGGCCAATGCAGCTTGAGCGCATCCCCTTCGACGACAGTGACGTTACGGGGTAGGCTGACCCGCACGCCCCGTTGCACGTTGTACGTTGCACGTTGCACGTCTTCTCGCCGGAGCGCCGCGGCAAGGCGGGGGTCCCTCTCGATGGCGACAACTCGCCCGACACGTGGGGCCAGTCGCCAGGTGAGCGTCCCCCGCCCCGGCCCAATCTCAATGACGACATCGTTCGGGTGCGGCTCCAGCGCGTCCACGATCCGGTCGAGGATGGCCGGATCGGCGAGGAAGTGTTGGCCGAGGCGCCGGCCCACTCAGGCCTTGAGGACCAGGATCGTGCGGTCGTCGGCGGCGGGCTCCGCGCCGGCCTGCGCCAGCAGGGCGTCCACGATCGCCTGGGCCGGACGCTGCCGGAGTGTCGCCGCCAGCTGAACGATGGCGCGCTCGCCGGCCACCGTGCCGCCTGATCGGCTGTCCAGCAGACCGTCGGAGAAGAGCAGCAGCACGTCGCCCTTTTTCCAGGGGATCTCGGCGGCCGGGATCCGGCGCCCGGGTGCCAGGCCTAAGGGAGGCACCGTGGCCTCCAGCCGGCGCACCGCGCCGTTCTTGTCGATGCGGAAGGCGTGCGGGTGGCCCGCGTTGGCATAGCGCAGGCGCCGGGCGCGCCGGTCCGCCACGCCGTAGAACAGGGAGAGATACATCTCCGTCTCTTCCAACTCCCCGGCCACCGAATCCCGGAGCCGCCGCAACACCTCGTCCGGCGCCTCGGTGGTGGCCGCGTGAATGCCCGCCGCCGAGAGCACCAGGGCCATGATCAGCGCCGCCGCGAAGCCGTGGGACGAGACGTCTCCCAGCATGACGCCGTGCGCGTCGTCGTGGAGGCGGATGACGTGGTAGAAATCCCCGCCTACGGACGCCGCGGGCAGACAGCGCGCCGCGACGTCGGCGTGATCCGTCGCGGGGGGGCCGAGGAGTTTCCGCTGGAGATCGCGGGCCAGCTCCAGTTCGCGTTGCAGCCGCTGGCGCGCGAGGTCCTGCTCCACTAGGCGCGCGTTCTCCAGGGCCGCGCCGATCTGGTTGGCGATGGCGGCGATCAGCTTCTTGTCGGACGCGGAGAACGCGTCGGTGCCGTGGCGCTCGGTCAGATTGAGCACGCCGATGGGTCGCGGCGCGCCGCCGGGCTGCGGATAGACGATGGGAAGCGAGAGGAAGGCCTCGCCGCGATACTGCCGCTCGGGAGCACATTCCGGCGGCAGCGGGCTCGGGTCCGTGGCATCGTGTCCGATCATCCGGCCCTCGCGAAACACCTGCGCGGCGACCGAGCAGGGATCGTCCACCGCCACCGGTGGAAACGAGCGCACGTCAATGCCCCACCCCGCCACCGGGCGCAGCTGGCGCGCGTCGCCGTCGTACACCAGGATCGAGGTCCGGCGGCAGCCGAACACCTGGCCCACCTCGCGCACGATCTGCTCCGCCGCGGCATCCAGCCGGCGCGCCTGCCCCAGCGTCTCACTGATGCTGTAGAGCAGCTCGATCTCGGCGTAGCGATCGGCCAGCTCCTGGGCCAGCCGCAGCGACTCCCGCTCGCTCGCCAGGAACTCGCCCAGCACCGGCTCCAGCAGGGCCCGGAGGCGGGCTGCGTCGGCCGGCGCCCCCTCCAGCTGGTAGTAGTAGCCCGGCAGACCCGGCACGGGGCGCAAGTCCGGGCGCGACTCCCCGGCTTCACCCAGGACCGCGCCCGCCACCACCGGGTGCAACTTGGCCCGCGACTCGTACCACAGTCGGACGCTTAGCCCAAGGAGCGAGCCGAGTGATTGGAGAATCGCGTCGAGCCGTTCTAGGCGCGGCGCAGGACCATGCAGATGGTGTTCCCTCGCTCGTTGAAGCGCACCTCGTCCACCAGCTTCCGGATCAGGAAGAGCCCCCGGCCGGTGGCCAGTTCCAGGCGGTCGGGTTCGGTGGGGTCGGGCACGCCGGATGGATCGAACCCGTCACCCTGGTCGCACACGTTCACCGTGAGACCGGTCCGGCCGACCACCACCCGGACGTCCACCGACTTGTCCGGGTCCAGCCGGTTCCCGTAGATGATGGCGTTGGCCAGCGCTTCGGCCAGCACCACGCGCAGGTTGAACCGCGCGGTATGGGGCGGCAGGCCGCTGGCGAGGCAATGGCGCGCGAGCAGGTCCACCGCCTCTTCGACGACCTCCAGGTCGGTGGGCACGCGCAGGCTGATCTCCACGGCCCGCTCGCTCCGTTCCGCTCCGGCCTGGGGCTCGCCCAGTCCGCGGGCGGGGCCCACCGCGGCGCGGCGCACGCACAGGCGCAGCGGGGCTAGCCCTAAGTCAGAAGCCGGCGAGGGCCTGCTCGGGGGAGTCGGCAATCGAGAACAGGGTGTCGAGTTTGGTGAGCTCGAAGAGGGTCCGCAGATCCTCGTTGAGCCCGGCGAGGCGGAGATCGCCGCCGGCGTCGCGCAGCTTCTTGGACAGGGAGACCAGGGCCCCCAGGCCCGAGGAATCGATGTAGCCGGTGTTGGTGAAGTCGATCAGCACCTTCCGATCGCCGGCCTCGATGGCATCCAGCACCTTCTGCTTGAGCTCGTGACGGTTGCCCACGATGAGCTGCCCATCCACGCCGATCACCACCACGCCACGTGCGTCCTTACGGACCGTGAAGCTCATCACCCCTCCGTGGTTTGCAGCAGCGCCGTCGCGGCGACGTCCACGATATCATCCACCGTGGCGCCGCGCGACAGGTCGGCCATGGGGCGCGCCAGCCCCTGCAGGATCGGCCCGATTGCCACTGCGTCGGATAACCGCTGTACCAGTTTGTAACTGACGTTGCCGCTGTCAAGGTCGGGGAACACCAGGACGTTGGCCCGACCCCCTGCCGGGGACCCCGGGGCCTTCCGCTGCGCCACTTCCGGGACCAGCGCGGCGTCGCCCTGGAGCTCGCCGTCACAGGGAATCTCCGGCGCGACCCGGCGGAATCGCTCGACCGCGGCTCGCACTTTGTCCACCCGCGGGCCCGAGGCGCTCCCCTTGGTGCTGTACGACAGAAACGCGACCACCGGCTCGTCACCCACGATGCGCCGGCGATCCCGGGCGGCGGCGAGCGCGATCTCGGCCAGCTGCTCCGGCGTGGGGTCGGGGATCACGGCACAATCTGTGAAGGTGAGGACAAACTCGGGGTCCGGGGACCGGGAACCGGGATCCGGCCGGTGCCCCACCCGAACCCCGGTCCCCGGTCCCCGGACCCCGTGCATGACCATATAGAACGCGCTGCTCACCGTGCTGACGCCCTCCGCCGGCCCAATCACCCAAAGCGCGGTCCGCAGGACCTCGGCCGTGGGAGTCGCGGCGCCCGCCACGGCCGCGCTCACTTCGCCCAGCGCCACCAGCCCCGCGGCCAACCGCAGCGGGTCTCGGGCCAGCTCCACGGCGTGGGCTTCGTCCCGCACCCGGTCGCGCGCCCGGGTCCAGAGCAGCTCGGCCACGCGCTCGATCCGCGCGTCCGTGGGGAGCTTGCCGTCGAGCACCGTGACCCGGGCGATCCGCTGCGCCGTGACGCGACGCGCCGCCTCCGCAATGCGGTCGTCCCACCCCTCGGCGAACACCACCGACCCGCCCAGCGCCTTGGCGCGCCGGCGCAACAGGGCCCGGAAGCTCATGGCGCGAACTTGGCCTTGAGCGCCCGCTCGACCTCGGGATGGACGAAAACACTGACGTCGCCCCCCAAGCGCGCCACCTCCCGCACGATGCTGGCGCTCAGGTAGGTCAGGTGGAGGGCTGGAACCAGGAACACGGTTTCCAATTCATCGTAGAGCTGGCGATTCATGAGCGCCATCTGGAACTCGTAGTCGAAGTCGGCCACGGCCCGGAGCCCACGCACCACGATCCGGGCGCCCACCTGCCGCGCGAAGTCCGCCAGCAGCCCCTCGAACGTCTGCACCTCCACGCCGGACTCCCCGGCCAGGACTTTCTGCGCCAGCTGCACCCGCTCCTCCAGCGTGAAGAGGGGCGATTTGGACGAGTTGGCGGCCACCGCCACAATCACCCGATCCGCGAAGCGCAGCGAGCGCCGGATGAGGTCCTCATGGCCACGCGTGATCGGGTCGAAGGACCCGGGGTACACCGCGATGCGGCTCACGCGGCCCGACAAAACGTGAGCGCGGCGTCGCCGTAGCGCCGGGTCTCGTCGCCCGGGAGCTCGGTCCGCGCGGCGTGTTCCACCACCAGCAGGCGGGCAAAGGGGCGCTCGCGGAACCGCGCCACCAGCTGCTCGGCAGCCGGGGTGCGGTAGGGCGGGTCCGCGAAGGCGATGTCGAAGGTCCGAGCCTCCAGGCGTTCGACGAACGCGAGTGCGTCGGCCCGGTGAATGCGCACCCGGGCTTCGACGTCGAGCGCGGCGACGTTGGCGCGCAGGGCGGCCAGCGAGGTCTTGGACACCTCTACAAAATCCACCCGGCTCGCGCCCCGCGAAAGGGCAAGCGCCGGAACCGGCGAACAGATCCAGAATGGTGGCGCCGATCAATTGCTCTCCGAGGATGCTGAACCACGCCTCCCGCAAGCGATCCGCCGTGGGCCTGGCCCGGCGGTCGGGCGGCGCCCTTAGCGTTCGGCCACGGAACTCCCCCGCGATGATGCGCATCACGCAGGCGCCCGGTTTCCAGTGATTTCACCGCAGAGGACGCAGAGAGAAACAGAGAGAGCGCAGAGAGCAACGTCGTTTGTTTTCGGCTGTTCGCTGTCCGAGGCACCACCCATGACGGGTACCAGATAACTAACAACGTTGTTCTCTCCGCCCTCTCCGTTCATCTCTGCGCCCTCTGCGGTGAACTGGTCCCGGCGGCAACGGCCGCGGCGGGGCGAATGTGGACCACGCGGGCCTGGAGTGTGGCATCGCCCTGCCACTCGTCCCGCTCCAGACGAAACGCCACGTCCACCGGTCCCGCCGCCCAATCGCCCTCCACCCGATCCGCCCAATCGAACCCGATCGCCGGCAGCCGACTGGTCCCATCGTCCAACACGAACCGGAGGTGGTTGGTACCCACCACTTTGGGGTCGCGGGCCCTCACCCCCGCAGCGCCGAACACCGGCGCCGGGTTGCCCGGTCCGCAGGGCTCCAGGGCCTGGAGCAGGCGCTCCAGCCTCAAGTCCAGCTGGTCCAAAACCACCAGGCGATCGATGCGCTGGCTGGGCACCAGGTCGTCCGGGTCCAGGGCCTCCCGCGCCACGGCGTTGAAGGCCAGGCGGAAGTCGTCCAGCTGCTCCCGCCGGACGGTGAGCCCGGCCGCCATGGTGTGGCCGCCGAAGCGCGCCAGGTGCGGCGCGCAGCTCACCAGCGCGGCGTGCAAGTCGAACCCGGGAATGCTGCGTCCCGACCCCCGCCCCTCGTCGCCTTCCAACGCCACCAGGATGGTAGGCCGGCCGAACCGCTCGACCAACCGAGACGCCACGATCCCGATCACGCCGGGATGCCAGCCGTCCTGGGCCAGCACCAGGCCGTACGCGTCCTGGAGATCCACCTCCCGCTCGACCGTGCCGACGGCCTGTTCCAGGATTTGCTGGTCCATTTCCTGGCGCCGCGCGTTGATGGTCTCCAGCTGCCGGGCCAGCTCCCGCGCCTCCGCCGCGTCGTCGCTGAGCAGGAGCTTGAGCCCGTCCATGGCGTCCGCGATCCGGCCGGTGGCGTTGAGCCGCGGCGCCAGAATAAAGCCCACGTGCCCCGCCCGGATGGCTCTGCCCGCCAGGCCCACGGTTTCCACCAGCGCGCGCACCCCCGGCCATCGCGAGTCGGCCAGGAGCTTGAGACCGGACCTGACCAGGATGCGGTTCTCCCCGGTGAGCGGCACGATGTCCGCCACCGTGGCCAGCGCCACCAGGTCCAGCAGGTGGTACGGCAGGTTCGCCGGCAGGCCGAGCGCGCCGACCAGTCCCTGCGCCAGCTTGAAGGCGACCCCGGCGCCGCAGAAATCCCGGTACCCGCCGTTGCCACCCTCCCGGCGCGGATTGACGATCGCGTCCGCCGGCGGCAGCGCCCCGGGCAGATGGTGGTCCGTGATGATGACCGTGTGTCCGGCCGCCTTGGCGCGGGCTACCGCCTCCTGGGCCGTGGTGCCGCAGTCGCAGGTGACGATGACCGCCGCCTGGTGCTCCTGCGCCGCCGCCAGCCCCGCCGGCCCAAAATCGTACCCGTCCCGCAGGCGGTGCGGCACGAAGGGAATCACCCGGGCGCCGGCCGCCCGGAGGGTGCGCGTGAGCAGCGCCGACGCGCACTGGCCGTCCACGTCGTAGTCCCCGTGCACCAGAATGCCCTCGCCGCGACGCACCGCCCCAACCAGCAGCTCGACGGCACGGCTCATGTCCGGGAGGTCGAAGGGGTCGGTCAGGGCATCGAGGCTGGGGCGAAGGAACGCTGCGGCCGCTGCCGGCATGGAGTAGCCGCGCTGCACCAGCAGCGCCGCCAGCGCCACGGGGAGGTTCAGGGCCTGGCTGAGCGTGCGGACGCACACCTCGTCCGGCGCGCCGCGGATCACCCAGCGGCTACTAAGGCGGGTCACCGATCCAACCACAGGTCACGTGTCATAGATTGAGCGCTTAAGCAGCATCAGTCGGGCGCGTGGTACACGATCACGCCGCAGGCCTCGCAGGTGGTGACCGACTGGCCGTTGAGGATGTCCTGGCGACGATGGAGGGGCACGGCGGTGTAGCAATGGCCGCAGGCCTCCCCGTGCAAGGGATACAGGGCCAGCGGCGCACGCCCGCGCCGAATGCGCTCGTACTGCTGGAGCAGCGGCCGTCTGACCCCGCCGGCCGCTTGGTCCCGGCGCCGGCGTGCCTCCGCCAGCCGCTCGGCGCTGGCGGCCTGGCCGGCCGCGATGGCCTCGCGACGGGACGCCTGGGCCGTCCGCGCCTCCTCCACCAGGCGCTCCACCTCCGCCGCCCGGCGCTCGGCCTCTTGCACCCGGTCCGCCGAGCGCATCCACTCGGCTTCTTCCTTGGCCAGCACGGTCCGCGCCAGGTCCAGTTCGGCCATGAGCGTGGAGGCTTCCTTGGCCCCGCGTACCCACTCGAGCCGTTGCCGGCGCCGCTCCTGCATGACGCGGTAGCTCTCGATCTTGCCCTCCAGCTCCGCGCGCCGCAGCTCGGCATCCTGGGCTCCTTTGCGCGCGCCGTCCAACTCGGCTTGCGCTTGGGCCAGCTCCGCATCCAGCGCCGCCAGCTCCGGGTTGAACGCCGCCAGTTCGGCTTCGATGGCGATCACCGCCTTGTCGTGCTCCTGCAGATTCAACAACGCTTCCAAATCAGCGTGCACCGCTCCTCCCTGTGCGCATCACGTTCCATCGTGCGGGATTCAGTTTCTTGATCTGCCGGGCCAACGTGTCCACCCGGCGCATCAGCTCGGTCTTCTCGGCCTCCGCCGCGAACGGCAGCTCGCGCTCGATCCGTTCCACTTCCGCTTCCAATCGACGACTGTCCAGACGATTCACCGCGCCCTCGACCAGCGCATCCAGCTCGAGTCCCCCCCACGGCTCCGCCAACAGCTCCGCCAGCAGCGCCTGCGGCTCGCCCGTGAGCCCGCTCAGAACCTCGGCGGCCGGGGCGGCGCCGGCGGCCACCAGGGCGTCGAACACCTGCCGCGCGGGCTCCCGCAGCACGGCCCGATCCGCCACCTGCTCGGCGATTCGGGAGCGCCACTCGGGTTCCCGGGTCATGACCCGCAGCAGATCCCGCTCGGGGCCCACCGTGGGGCGCCGGACCGTGGGTTCGGGTGCCGCCGGGCCGCGGGGGCGCGCGGGTTCGGGGTCCCGGCCCAGCCGCATCTCGCCCTCGATCGAGCTGCGGGTGACACCTAGTGCCTCGGCCACGCGGCCCACGTAGAGGTCCCGCATCACCGGATCGCGGGGAGCGCGGAGCGTGGGCAGCAGCCGGTCCAGCGCCCGGCGCCGTCCCGCCACCGACTGGAACCACCCCTTGCGCTCCAGCAGCAGGAGTTTCCGCTCCAGCACGTCCACCGCGTCGTCCAGCACCTTGCGGACGGCGTCGGCGCCGCCCTTCCGGGCCCACGTGTCCGGATCGTCGCCGGGCGGCAGGGTCGCGACCGACACCCGGAGGCCGGCGCGGAGCAAGACGTCCGCCGCGCGAAAGCTGGCGCGCGTTCCCGCGGCGTCCCCGTCGTAGAGCAGCACCACCGGCTCGGTGAAGCGCCGCAGCAGCGTCGCCTGTTCGGGCGTGAGCCCGGTGCCCAGCGGCGCCACCACGTTCTCGATGCCCACCTGCACCAGCCGCAGGGCGTCGAAGTACCCCTCGACCACCACCGCGTCTTCCGCCTGGCGAATCGCCTGCTTTGCCTGGTGGAGATTGTACAGCAGGTGGCCCTTGTGAAACACGGCCGAATCCGGTGAGTTGAGGTACTTGGGTTCGCCATCGCCCAGCAGGCGTCCGCCGAACCCCACCACGCGAGCCCGGAGGTCATGGATGGGAAACAGCAGCCGCTGCCAGAAGCGCGGCCGGAGCGAGCCATCCTCCCGCTTGGTGAGAAGCCCGGCGTCCAACAGACGCTCGTCCGTGAAGCCCAGCTGCCGCATCGCCGCGGCCAAGTCCTCACCCTTGGGCGCCCAGCCCAAGCCCAACGGCAGCAGCTCGCTCAACACCAACTCCCGCCCCTCGAGGTAGGCCCGCGCGTCGGCCGCGTCGGGCGCTTCGCGCAGCCGGCGCGCGTACCACTCAGCAGCGACAGACAACGCTTCATACAGCGGCTCCCGCGGGTCTGGACCGCCCGCCGGACGCTCCGGGATCGAGATGCCCACCTTGGCCGCCACGTCGCGGACCGCCGTGGGATAGTCCATCCCGAACTTCTTCATGTAGAACGTGAAGACGTCGCCGGCCTCATGGCACACGAAGCAGTAGAACATCCCTTTCTTGGGAATCACGGCGAAGTTGCGGTGGGTCCCGCCGTGGAACGGGCAGGGGCCGCGGTAATCCGCCCCGGTCCGTTTGAGCTCGACGTGCGCCCCGATCAACCCCACGATGTCTGCCGCGTCGCGGACCTGCTCGATCACCTCGTCCGGGATCGGGCTCACGGCTTGAACTCGGCGAGCGTCACGCCGGCGCCGCCCTCCTGCGGCGGGGCCAGCCGGAACGCCGCCACGCGCGAGTCCGCGGCGAGCCACTGCTGGACCGCGGCGCGCAGGGCGCCGGTGCCTTTGCCGTGGATGATGCGGAGCCAGGGGAGATCGTTCACGACCGCGGAGTCCAGCGCGGCGACCAGGGCGGCGGTGGCTTCGTCCACGGTCAGGCCGCGGAGATCAAGGTCCGGGGAAACGGGAAGAGGGAAAGGGGAAACGTTCGATCGCGTTGTCTTCGTCTCGACCTTCCCCTTTTCCCCGACTTTTCCCTTTTCCCCTGTCCCTTTTCCCGCCCTGACGCGCCACCCCTTGGCTTCTGCCTCGGAGGCCAGTTGCTTCAGGGCCTCCCCCTCCTGCTGCACCCCCTCTTCCACCAGGCGCCGGGCCTCCTTCGCCGTGGCCTCGCTGACGGCCGCCCGCGCCAGCGCCAGGGCTTCTTCCACCCGGCGGCGTGCCTCGAGCAGGAACTGCCGCGCCTGCTCCCGCCCCGCCCGCTCCACCTCGCGTTCCTTGGCGGCGACCGCGCGCGCTCGCTGGTCCAGGTCCCGGGCCACCGCCTGCGACTCGTCTTCGCGCCCCGCGAGCTGCGCTCGCAGAACCTCGGCCTCACGCTCTCGCCGCTCGACCTCCTGGGTCTTGGCCTCGAGATCCGCCAGGAGCGCCTCCAGCGTGCGCTGGGCGGCCGGCATGATGGACTCGGCTTCGGTCAGCACCTCCGCCGGTACGCCCAGGCGGCGGGCCACCGCCAGCCCGTAGGAGCGCCCGGGCACGCCTTGCAGGAAGCGGTAGGTCGGCGTGAGCGTGGCCGCGTCGAACTCGAGGGACGCGTTCTCCACGCCGGGGGTCCGCGCCGCCACGTCCTTGAGGTGCGCCAGGTGGGTGGTGACGACCGTGGTCGCCCGGCGCCGCACCAGCGCGAGCAGCGCGGCCGCCGCGAGCGCGCCGCCCTCGGCCGGGTCGGTTCCGTTGCCAAGCTCATCCACCAGCACCAGGGACGTCCCATCGGCGTCCGCCAAAACGCCCCGCAGCGCCGCCACGTGGGCCGAGAAGGTGGACAGGCTGGCCGCGATGGACTGATGATCACCGATGTCGGCGAAGATCCGCCGGAAGACCGGCAATCGGCTTCCGTCGGCCAGCGGCGGCAGCACCCCGGCCTGCGCCAGCGCGGCGATCAGGCCGACCGCCTTGAGCAAGACCGTCTTGCCGCCGGTGTTGGGCCCGCTGATCACCAGGGCGGTCGCGTCGCCGGCGAGGGCCAGATCGAAGGGCACGACCTCCACACCTTCGCCGGCT
>JACPAP010000056.1 GCA_016180765.1 Gemmatimonadota bacterium | reverse complement strand
CACGTGCCGGATCCCCACTGAGTACTGGTGCGGGTCGGTGTAGCTGGCGCGATCCTGCACTGCGCCGGCGTCGAACACGGTGAGGTCCGCGTAGGCCCCCTCCCGCAGCGTTCCGCGCTCCGTCTGCCCCATTTGCTCCGCGGGCATGGAGGCCATCTTCTGGATCGCTTCTTCCAACGTCAGCACACCCAGCTCCCGGACGTAGCGCGCCAGGATACGCGGGAAGGTGCCGTAACTCCGCGGATGGGGAAAGCCGACGCCGATCTCCACCGGATCGCCGTCGGTCTCGAACATGGCCAGCGGGTGCCGCATGATCCGCCGGACGTCGTCCTCGTTGATACTGTGGTAGATGGCGCTGAAGCCGCCCTGCAGCTGCAGCTCGATCACCAGCCGGATGCCGGTCTGCGTGGTCATCGGCATGCGGCGGTCCCGAGCCAGGTCGGCCAGCGTCTTGCCGTCATAGCGGCGGTCCGACGGCACCACCCGGAACTGTATGCGGGAGAGATCGCCACCACCACGCTCCTCTTCCATCAGCGGAACCATCTCCCGTTCGATGGTTCCACGGGTCGTCGGGTCGTTCAGCCGCGCGACCAAGGAATCTTGCCCGCCGGCCAGCGACCAGGGCGGGAACAGGATGTTGGAGCCCGTGCTGGAAGCTGTGTAGGGATAGAGATCGTGCTTGAGGTCTAACCCCGCCGCGCGCGCTGAATCGATCATGGCCAGCGTGCGGGCACTCCATCCCCACTGGCTGGCGCCCACCGCCTTGTGATGGTTGATCTGCGCCGGGATCCCCGCCTCCGCCGCAATCCGGATGGTCTCGGCCACTGAGCCGATCAGTCCCCGCCCCTCATCGCGCATGTGCGTGACATAGATCCCGCCGTAGCGGGCCGCGACCTTGGCCAGCTCGACGATCTCCTCGGTCTTGGCGTAATTGGCGGGCACATAGAGCAATCCGGTCGAGAGGCCAAGGGCACCCTGGCGCATGGTCTCCTCGACCAGCGACTTCATCCGCTCCAGCTCGTCCGGCGAGGGGTCACGGTTGGCCATCCCGATGATTTCCCGCCGTACCCACCAGTGTCCCGCGAAGAAGCCCACATTGGGTGCGATGCGCAGGGAGCGCGCGTAGTCCTCCAACGGATACGGCTGCGCCCCGCTATGCAAGCTCGCGATGATGGTGGTGATGCCCTGCCGGATGAAGTTCTCCGCCAGCGGATGCTCGTGAATGGTGGTGGCGATGTGGGCGTGGTTGTCCCAGAACCCGGGGGCGACGATCAGGCCCTCGGCATCGAGGACCACCGCGGCGGAGTCGGTCGGCATCGGCTCCCGACTCACCCGCACGATCCGATCCCCCCGCACGGCCACATCCGCCCGGAATCGCGGTTGCCCGGTGCCGTCAACGACGGTCCCGCCGGAGATCAGCAGGTGGTACGGCTTGGCGGCCCCCGACGGCCCACCGCACCCCGACGCGACGCCCAGCACGGCACAGACGAGTAGGAAGCCGTTCCGTTTCCGGTTTTCCGTTTCCGGTTTCACCTTTCCCGTTAGCTCCTTCGGACCGTTTGGACCATATTATCTTGCGCACGCCATGCCGGAAGACGCGAGTCCCCTCCCCGCCCTGGCACGCCGCGGCCAGGAGCTGGTGCGCCGGTTGGCGGCCCTCGGCTACGACGAAAACACCCTGCTGCTCGGCTTTGCGGTCGCCATCGGCGCCACGGTGGGCGTCGCGGCCATCGTCTTCTACAAGCTGATCGACCTGTCGCAGGGCGTGGCCCTGACCACGGCGGCGCGGCTCACCGGGCTGGGCGGTCTCGCGATCCTGGTGGTGGTGACCGCCGGAATCGCGCTGGCCCGGGCCGCGGTGCGCCACGGCACCGCGGACTCGGACGGCGAAAACGTGGCAGACGTCATGCGGGCGGTCGCCAAGCGAGGCGGCGTGATCAAGGCCGTGCCCGTGGCGGTCAAGGCGGCCGCCGCCGCGGTCACCATCGGCACCGGCGGCTCCGCCGGCGCCGAGGGGCCGATGGCCGTCACCGGCGCCGCCCTGGGCTCGCTCATCGGCCGGTTCTTCCGCTCCGGACCCAACCGGCTCAAGGTGCTGGTCGCGTGCGGCGCCGCGTCCGGTATTTCCGCCGCGTTCAACGCCCCCATCGCGGGCGTGTTCTTCTCGCTCGAGAAGGTCATGGGCACCTTCGGGTCGCAGTCGTTCGCGCCGGTATTGGTGTCTTCGGTCATCGCCGCGGTGGTCTCGCGGGCCGCCTTTGGTAACTCGCCGGCCATCGCCATCCCGCGCGAATACACCGTGGGCTCGGCCAGCGAGCTGGTCGCTTACGCCCTGCTGGGCATCGCCACCGGCGTGGTGGCGGTGCTGTACACGCGGACCACGCATCGCGTGAGCGATCTCCTGGCGCGGGTCCCGCGCGGCTGGTGGGGGCAGGTGCTGATCGCGGGGTTGGTGGTGGGCGCGCTGGACGTGGCGTTCCGCAACGATCTGTGGGGCCATGGGCACGAGACGCTGAGCCTGTCCATCGTGACGCGGCGCGAGGCGTGGTTTCTGGTGGCCCTGGCATTCACCAAACTGGTGGCGACCGCGGTCACCATCGGCGCGGTGCGCGCGGGCGGGGTATTCACCCCGGCCCTGTTCATTGGCGCCACGCTGGGCGGTGGACTCGCCGTGGCCGCGCGCGACCTGCTCCCGGGGTTCGGCATCGTACCGGAGGCGTTCGCGCTGGTGGGCATGGCGGGGCTGGTGGCCGGCAGCACCCACGCGCCGCTCACCGCGATCATGATCGTGTTCGAAATGACCAGCGACTACCAGCTCATCCTCCCCCTGATGCTGTGCGGGGCCCTGGGGTACCTCACGGCACGCCTGCTGTACCCGCACTCGATCTACTCCGCCTGGCTGGTCAAGAAGGGAGAGACCATCTCGCACGGCCAGGACACCGCCCTGCTGGAGCGGCTCAAAGTGGGCGACTGCTACAATGCCACGCCGCACGTGATCCCCGAGACCGCCTCGGTGCGGCAGATCGTCCAGGCCATCGCCACGACCCCACAGACGGAGTTTCCGGTGCTGGACGCGAACGGGAACCTGGTCGGGATGATCACCTACGATGACCTGCGAACGGTGCTGGCGTCCGCGGAGGAGCTGGCCCCCGTGCTGGTGGCCGGGGATCTCGCCAGCCAGCAGTACGAGCGGGTTGCCCCGGACGACTCGCTGCGGACGGCGCTCAAGCGGATCAGCCTGCGGGGCAGCCACTACCTGGCGGTGGTGGACGCCTCCGACGGACAGAGACTCCTGGGACTGATCTCGCGCCAAGACATCCTGACGGCGTACGATCGGGCGTTGCTGCAGGAGGCCTGAGGGTCGGGCCAGCGCCGGCCGTGTTTCCTGCTAGATTGCCCCGACTCATGCGCCATGCCTTCAGACCCCGGATCGGTCTAACCACCTTCATTTGCGTCCCGTTGACCCTGGCGAACGCGGGCACCACGGCGGCTCAGTTCCCGCAGTGGAGCACGTTCCCCCTGACCTATGTGGACGCGCGCGTGCTGCCCCGCGGGCAGCTGCAGGTCGGGTTTCTGCCGAGCTACGCCCACTACGACACGCGATTCGACAGCAGCGGGATGACGGAGCCGCTGGGGCGGTACCTCTCTCCCGACACCGCCGGCACCAACTTTTTGCCGTCGCTCACCGCGGCGGAGCTCGCGGTGCGCAGCATCACCGGGGACAGCAGCTACCGCATGAGCCTGGGGAACGTCTCACTGCCGCTGGACGCCGACGCGCGGCGGTTTCCGTTCGACTTCTCCCTCGGCCTCACGAACTGGCTCACGCTGGGTGTTCGGGTGCCCTTGGTAAAGACCAGGGTGCAGGGCGTGCTCGCCGTGGACACGACGGACGCCAACGTGGGGTGGAACCAGGCGGCCGCCGCCGCGGGCACCGGCCCGGCGGCCGCGGAGATCGCGGCGTTGCTGTCAGAGCTGGACGCCGCCATCGGGTCTCTGGAGGCCCAAATCACAGCCGGGCGCTACGGGTGTCCATCCAGCGCGCAATGCGCCGCCGCGAACGCGCTGTGGGCGCGAGCCACCCGCCTCCGCGATGCTCTGGTGATTCTGACGGGGGCCCCGGGCCAGGTGCTGCCTCCGACCGCGCCGCTGGCTTCCTCGGCCGCCGGACTCGCCCTTCGCGCGGAGATCAAGGCCGTAGCGGACTCGCTGGCGGCGTTGGGCGCCGGCACGGTGTCCGCAACCTTGCCGCTACCCGCGGCTCGGCTGGACAGTGCGGACCTCCAGACCGTGGTGACCGACCCGGTCTTCGGCTACGACCTCTTGCCCCTGGCCACCCCAAAGCGCATTTACCGATTGGGCGACGTCGAGGTGTTCCTGCGCATCGGCCTGCTGCGCGGTTCGCGGCTTCGGGCCGTGCTCACCACCGGCGTGCGACTCCCCACCGGATACCGCCAACACCCGACCCACCTGTTCAACCTGGGAACCGGGGACCAGCAACTGGATCTGGAGGGCGGGGCGGAGTTCGCGTGGGAGCCGGGCAGACTCGGGCTCTCCGGCACGGCGATGTACACGCACCAGTTCGCCGACCAGCTCTCCATGCGCTGGGCTTCGCCCGAGCGGCCCATGGCGCTCGCCGCGTACGAGTACCTGACGGACCGTCAGCTGGGAGACGTGTTCCGCGCCGCAGTCTACCCGTCGCTCAGGCTGAGCGAAGGGTTTCAGGTGTACGGATCGGCCTACTACTTCCACAAGGCCGCAGACTCCTACGCACTCCCAGCCACCGGGGACCCGCTGCCCGGGACGCCGGCGCCGGAGGACGTGGCCCGCGGCTCGGGCGGCCAGTCGTGGAGCCTCGGTGCCGGGATCGCCTACCGGGCCACGCGGCCCCAGCGCGACACGACGGGGACCCTGACGGCCCTCCCGGTTGAGGCCGGCCTGAGCTATCAGGCGGCGTTTTCGGGATCGGGCGGGCTGGTACCCAAGAGCACCATGCTGCACTTGTACCTGCGGTTCCACGCCAAGTTGTTTTAGTGCCATGGCTTGGCACGCTAGACGTGGCCTGGCGGTAGCACTACAGCGCCCGGAGGGACCCACCCACCCCTCACCGCTCACCCCACCGGCGCTGCCACCTTCTTGAGCATCTCCCTGGCATGCCGCCGGGCCGTCGGGTCTCCCGCATCACCCAGCATCCGCGCGATCTCCTCGACCCGCTCCTCGCCGTTCACCACCCGCACGTCCGCCGTGGCAATGCCGCCCTTGGGCTGCTTGCTCACCACCAGATGGTGCGCGGCCTGGGCGGCGATCTGCGGGAGATGCGTGATCACCAGCACCTGGCGCGACGCCGCGACTTGACTCAACGCATCGCCCACCTGCATCGCGACCTCGCCGCCGATCCCCTGATCCACTTCGTCGAACACCAGCGTGGGGACCTTGTCGTGGCGGGCCAGGACCACCTTCAACGCCAGCATCAGCCGCGATAGCTCTCCACCGGACGCCACCTGCGCCAGCGGCCTGGCCTCGAGCCCCACGTTGAGCTGCACCAGGAACACGACCTCGTCCCCGCCGGCCTGGGTAACCGCGGGGGCCGGCGTGATCTGCACCTTGCATCTGCCGCCCGGCATCCCGAGGCCCGGCATCAACTCCTCGACCGCTTGGGCCAGCTTGGCCGCGGCCTTCTTCCGCTTACCCGTCAGCCGGCCAGCCGCGTCCTCCAGCGCCGCATCCGCCGCCCCGCGCCGCTCGGCGAGCGCCTTGAGATCGTCATCCGCCGTGTCCAGCAGCGAGAGTTCCCGCTGGGCCTCTTCGCCAAACCGGATGACGTCGTGGATGGTGGGCCCGTACTTCTGCGTCAACCGGTACAACACGTCGCGCCGCCGCTCCACCGCTTCCAGGCGACCCGGGTCCAGCTCGATCCCCGACGCGTAGCCCCGCACCACCCGCGCCAGCTCCTCGGCGCCGGCATATGCCTGGTCCAACAGCTCGCGCCAACCCGCCACGCTGGCATCAATCCGCTCCAGCTGATCCAGGGCGCGCGAGGCCTGCGCCAGCGCGTCCAGCGCGGCGCCCTGCTCGCCGTCCAGCAGCCCCGCCAGCCGCTCAGCCAGCCGGGTCAGCTCCTCGACGTTGGACAGCCGCTTGGCGTCAACCGCGAGACGCTCGTCTTCACCTACCTTGGGCTGCGCGGCCGCGATCTCCTGCGCCACATGGCGCAAGTAGTCCACCCGGCGCTTGATCTCGTCCAGCTTCCGGGCCAGCTGCCGCTCCTGGTCGCGCAGCTCCGCGGCCTGGGCGTACGCCCGCGTCACGGCTTCGCGCTCCGGCTGGGCGTCGCCGAATGCGTCCAGGATGTCCCGTTGCTCGGCCGGCTTGAGCAGCGACTGGGCCTCGTGCTGGCCGTGCAGGTCCACCAGCAACTGGCCCAAGGTGGCGAGCGCCCCCACCGTGGCGGGCGAGCCGTTGGCCCAGGCGCGATTTCGGCCTTCCGCGTTGATGTCCCTACGGACCACCAACTGGTCGTCTTCGAGGTCGATGCCTAGCTCTTGCGCAGCGGCAGATGCGGCAGGGGCGGCGGAAGCGGCGGAAGATGACCGAAGATCAAACGCCGCCTCCACGATCGCTCGGGGGGCGCCGGGGCGCACGATGTCCGCGCTGGCGCGCTCGCCCAGCAACAGGGCCAGCGCATCCACCAGCATGGACTTCCCCGCCCCGGTCTCGCCGGTCAGCACGTTGAGGCCGGGCCGGAGCTTGAGCGTCACGTCGGCGATGACGGCGAGGTCGCGGACCCGCAACTCCGTCAACATCGGGCGGTCACGGCGGACGCGACAGACCGGGCGGTCGCCTTAGGGGCACAACGCGCAGAGGTGGGTCCCGGAGCGGACCTTAGTGCGTGCGGTCTCGGCGGAGCCCAGGCACGATGGTGCATTGCGGCAGCGGATGGCTGGCTCCGCCGGTCCGCACGCACTACAGGACGCGAAGGGACCCACCTCTGCGGGTTCAACACACCCCTAGCTCTGCTCGCGGTCGCTCAAGTCTCCCCATTGTAACTTGCGCCGCATCCGCGCGAAGAATCCTTCTTTTTCGAGCCGTATCAAACGAACGGCGGACCGGGCCCGCCGAACCAGGACCCGCTCGCTGGGTTGGAGTGTCGTGCCCACCTGGCCGTCGTAGGAGACCAGCACCTCGTCGCCCACCGGCGGGACCTGCTCGATCGTGACCTCCGAGTCGCCGGGGACCACGATCGACCGGACGGCCAGCGTGTGGGGGCAGATCGGGGTGATCACCAGGGCGTCCACGCCGGGCAGCACGACCGGCCCTCCGGCGCTCAAGGAGTAGGCCGTGGAGCCCGTGGGCGTGGCCACGATGATCCCGTCCGCGCTATAGCGGCCGATCTCCTCGGCCTGAAGCAGCACCCGGAGGCCGATGACCCGCGCCACCCCCCCTTTGTGCAGCACCACATCGTTGAGCGCCAGCGGCCCCGCCCGATCCGTGCCGTCCGGGGCCAGGATCCGAGCCTCGAGCGCGCACCGCGTGTCCACCTGGTACCGCCCCGAGGCGGCCGCGGCCAGCGCCTCGTCCAACGTGTCCGGCGTGGCGGTGGTGAGGAATCCCATGCGGCCCAGGTTCACGCCGAGGATGGGCGCGTCGCGCTCCCCCAGGAGCCGGGCGCCGCGGAGCAGGGTGCCATCGCCGCCGAAGGTGATCAGGAGATCGAGCCGTTCGCCGTCTGCCAGCCGGGCGACCGGCTGGGGCCAGAGGCCGGCGAGCTCGGGTCCGGAGAAGAGGGTGACGGAGGTCCGAATACCGCGGGTTCCCAACCACGCCGACGTTCATCTGACCGAGAGGCTTTCCTCGGAGGCCCAGGCCCGCACTTGGTCCGCGATCCCCGCGCCGGTCAACCCCGCTTCCGCCAGTTGCTGCTGGCGGGAGGCGTGCTCGAACGTGCGGTCCGGGGCACCCATCACCGCCACCCGAACCTCCGGCGCCAGCTCCTCCACGGCGGCGGCCACCTGCGCGCCGAACCCGTTGACTTTGGTGCCGTCTTCCACGGTGACCAGCAGCCGGTGGTCCGCCACCAGCGCCCTGAGCGTGGCGCGGTCCAACGGTTTCACGAAGCGGCAATTCACCACGCTCAGGTCCAGGCCGTCGCGGGCCAGCAGCCCCGCGGCCTCCAGCGCCGGATGCGACATCACGCCGACGGCGAGGATAGCGCACTCGCGTCCGGAGCGCAGCGGCTCCCAGGTCCCGTAGGGGACGGCGGGCACGGCGGACACGGCGGGCGCGGCGGCCGGGACATTATCCCGGGGGTAGCGGATGGCGAAGGGGCCATCACGGTGGGCCAGCGCGCAGCGCAACAGCCCGATCAACTCGGCCCCGTCCTTGGGCTGCGTCACCGTCATGTTGGGCACGGCCGACAGGTACGCCAGATCGTACAGCCCCATGTGGGTCTGCCCGTCCGCCCCCACCATCCCGGCGCGATCCAGGCAGAAGATCACCGGGAGCTGCTGAATCGCCACGTCGTGGATGATGCTGTCGTAGGCGCGCTGCAAGAACGTGGAGTAGATGGCAACCACCGGCCGGAAGCCGCCGGCCGCCAAGCCGGCCGCGAAGGTGACGGCGTGCCCCTCCGCGATGCCGACGTCGAAGAACCGCTCGGGCCATTTCTTCTGGAAGATGTTGGTCCCGGTGCCCGAGGGCATGGCCGCCGTGATCGCCACGATCTCGGGATGCTCGGCGGCCAGCTGGGTCAACGCCTCGCCGAACACCTTGGTCCAGGCGGGCGGTCCGTCTCCGGCGGGGCGCAGCACGCCGGTCACCGGGTCGTACGGGTTGCGCGCGTGGAACTTCTCCAGGTCCGGCTCCCGGAGCGGAAAGCCACGGCCCTTTTCCGTGATGACGTGGACCACGCGTGGCCCTCGCAGCGTCTTGACCAGGTCGAACGCCTTGAGCATGGCCTCGATGTTGTGCCCGTCGATCGGCCCGAAGTAGCGGAAGCCCAGCTCCTCGAACAGCATGCCGGGCGACCACAGGTTCTTGATGCTCTCCTCCAGGGTCTTGGCGAACTCGAGCATGTGCGGGCCGCCAACCACGTGCGAGGCCTTCTCGATCAGGTGCTTCACGCGCTCGCGCACGCGGTTGGTGATGGGGCTGGCGATGATGGAGCCGAGGTACTTGTTGATGGCGCCCACGTTGGGCGCGATGGACATGCCGTTGTCGTTGAGGACCAGGATGATGTCGCGGTCGGAGTGCCCGGCGTTGTTCATCCCTTCGTACGGCAGGCCACAGGTGAGCGCGCCGTCGCCCACCACCGCGACTACGTCGTAGTCGTCGCCCGCGAGATCCCGCGCGGTGGCCATGCCCAGGGCCGCCGAGACCCCGGTGCCGGCGTGCCCGGCGCCGAAGGTGTCGTACTCGCTTTCGTCCCGCCGCAGGAAGCCCGACAGCCCGCCCCGCTGGCGGAGCGTGGGGAGCCGGTCGTTCCGGCCGGTGAGGATCTTCCAGGGGTACCCCTGGTGTCCCACGTCCCACACGATCCGGTCCCGGGGCGGGTCGAACGCGTGCACCAGCGCCACGGTCAACTCCACCACGCCCAGCCCCGCGCCGATGTGGCCCCCGGTCTGGGAGACGACGTCAATCAGGCGCTGGCGGACCTCGTCCGCCAGTTGCGGCAGCTGCGGGCGCGCCAACCGGCGCACGTCCGCCGGGCCGCCAATGGATTCGAGCAGGCCCATGCGGAGCTATGACCTCCGCTCGACCATGAAGTGGGCGAGATCCACGAGTAGCAGGGAATCTACTCTGGCCCGCCGCAGCCGGTCCACCGCCCGCGCCACTCGGCGCGCGGCCTCGGCGCGGGCGGCGTCGGGCCCCAAGGCCGTGGCGAAGGTCGCCTTGTGCTGGCGGGCGTCCTTCCCGGCGGTCTTCCCCAGCTCCGCCGAGCTCCCGCTCGCGTCCAGGAGATCGTCGGCGATCTGGAACGCGAGGCCGATCTCCTCCCCGTACCCCCGCAGGGCAGCCACCCGCTCCGGGGCTGCGCCGGCGGCCAGGGCCCCCAGCACCGCGCTGGCGGCGATCAGCGCCCCGGTCTTGGCGCGGTGCATACGCTCCAGATCGCCCCGCGTGAGACTCCGCCCTTCGGCTTCCAGATCGAGCATCTGCCCCCCGATCATCCCGCGGGCGCCCGCCGCGCCGAACAGCTCCGCCGCGATCGCACCCACCACGCCCCGCTCCAGGCCCAGCCGCGCGGCGCCGGCGGCCAGCACCCGGCCGGCCAAGGAGATCATCCGATAGCCGGCCTCCGTGGCCACTTCCACGCCGAACTGGCGGTGCGTGGTGGGCCGGCCACGCCGGAGGTCGTCGTCGTCCATGCAGGGAAGGTCGTCGTGCACCAGCGAGTAGCAGTGCACCACCTCGACGGCGGCCGCCAACGGCGCCACATCTCCGGGTCCGCCGAGCTCGCGATAGGCCGCCATCACCAGCGCGGGGCGCAGGCGCTTGCCGGGCGACTCCAGGGCGTAGGCGATGGCGGGCCCGATCCGGGGATCCTCGGCCCGTACCCGCGTCCCCCAGTCCGCGATGACCCGCTCCACGCCCAAGCGGGCTTCGCTCAGGAAGGCGCCCAGGGCCGTTCC
>JACPAP010000042.1 GCA_016180765.1 Gemmatimonadota bacterium | reverse complement strand
GACGCGGCAGAACCCGCCCCTCGTCCGGGTGCGGGCTGCCTCCCCCGGGCGGGGGCGCGCCACGCACCTGAAGATGCTGCTTGACGTCGGTCCCGTCCCACCGGAACGACACCAGACCTTCCTGGAAGCTGTACGCGTAGATCCGGTCGGGCTGGTCGCGCCGGAAATGGGCCACGTCACGGGTCCCGGTGGGCGCAATCAGCGTCACCGCAGCGCCGGCGGCAGGAACCCACACGAACTCGCCGCCCAAGGGTCCAAAGAACACATCCGGCGCCCGCTTCAGGTCCCGGGCGGCGCCGCGGGTGGCCACGATGCGCTGGCCCTCCGGCGACCAGGCGAGGTTGTAGTAGAGCGCCGGGACACTGGTGAGCCGCTGCGGCGCCCCGGCGCCGTCGGCCCGCACCTTCACGATGTGCCCCCCGGCCGAGTCGTCCCAGGTCACGAAGGCCAGCCACACCCCGTCCGGGGACCACACGGCGTGGTATTCGCCCACGTCCCCGTCGGTCACCCGCCGCGCCGCGCCGCCAGCCAGGTCTTTCACCCAGAGGCGGTCGAACGCCGTGAATGCGACGCGCTTGCCGTCGGGCGAGGCTACCGGGTGGCGAACCTGCCGCGCCAGCACCATCGCCGTGGTGTCCACCCGATACCGGAACGTCACCTCCGGCCCCACGTCCACCGCGACTTCCGCCTCCAACGGAATCCTGGTCGCGGCACTCCCATCCACCGGCACGCGCCAGATCTCTCCGCCGTAGGAGATCACGAGGCCCCTAGAATCCGGCGTGAAGCTGTAGCCCGGCAGCACGTCCAGCGTCGCGCGGGACTCCATGTCGTCCCGCTGGACGGGATACGCGAGCCACCGCTCCTCGCCGGTGGCCAGCTCGCGCAATCGGAGCCCCGTCTCCACGTTGTCCCGCGTGCCGTAGACCAGCCACTTGCCGTCGGGGGAGACGGCGGGGCGGAACCCCGACCCATACCGCAACGACATCCGCGTCGTGGTCCCGCGCTCGCGATCGTAGACGTAGAGCTGGTACTGCGGGAAGAGCGCGTTGTACTGCCAATCCCCGGTTCGCCCGGCGAACCAGATGTAACGCCCATCCGGGCTGGGCGCCGCGCCCATGGTCTTGAACGGCTGCGGCCCACGGATCACCGGAAGCGGACTTCGCCGCTTGACGTGGTACATCTGGAGCTTGGCCGCGCCAAACAGGCCGCCGGAACGGCTCACCACGATGTGCTCGCCGTCCGGCAGCCACTCGGGCGAGAAGTAGTAGTTGGTGTTGCCCTGCGTGATCTGGGTGGTGTCCGTGAAGTCCAGCCGCATGGTCCAGACGTTGTCCCCGCCGCTCCGGTCGGAGACGAACACGATCGACTGGCCGTCCGGACTGAACCGGGGCTGGGCGTCGAACGCCATGCCGTCGGTGATCCGGGTGGCCTTTCCGCCGGTGATGGGCAGCGTGTAGAGGTCGCCCAGGAGATCGAACACGATGGTGCGGCCGTCGGGACTGACGTCCAGCGACATCCACGTGCCTGTGGTGGCGGTGAACGTCGCTTTCCGGGCAGCGGCGAGCGGTAGCGGCTTCGGCTCGCGCCGCGCGCCCGGCGCTCCGGGCGGCGCTTGAGCAGCGGTGGGAGCGGCGGCAGGGGCGGCGGCGAGGGCCGCAAGCAGCAAGGCCTGCTTGAGCGGGGTCATTGGACAGCTCCACGAATCCCCGCTGGGACGTTGGGAGCGACGTGACGCCACAGTTCGTCGGGCGCCGGACGCTGGCGTGGCCAGAGCTCGTTCAGCGTGTCGCCTTCGTACAGGCGGCCGTTCATCATCACGTAGCGAACGGTGTTCGTGTTGCGGATGTTCTCAAGGGGATTGGCGTCCAGCACCACGAGGTCCGCGAGCTTACCCGGCTCGACGGACCCCAGATCCCGGCCCAGACCCAGGGCCTCGGCCCCGAGGATCGTGGCCACACGGAGCGCGTCGTGGTTGCCCATCCCGCCGCTCTGCATGGCCCACAGCTCCCAGTGGTACCCCAGGCCCTGGAGCTGGCCGTGACTCCCCACGCCGGCGCGGCCGCCCGCTTCCACCAGGCTCTTGATCCAGGCGGAGTGCTTCGGGTGCGCGTATTCTTCCTCCCGGAACCAGCCGCCGCCGCCGAAGGGGTTGCGCCGCCGGGCTTTCCCATCGAGCTCCTCCTTGGGGGTGAAGTGATTCAGCTTGGTATCGCCCACCACGTTCTCGTGGGTGTAGAACCAGTTCTCCACAAAGGGACCGCCGTAGGACACCAGCAGCGTGGGCGTATTGGTCGTCTGTGAGGTCTTGAACAGCTCGATCACGTCGCGGTAGGCCGGGATGATCGGCATGGTGTGCTCGACCCCGGGGTATCCGTCCATCGCGTGCGTCATGTTGAGCCGATAGTCCAACCCACCCTCGGTGGTGGGCATCAGCTTGAGCTCACGCGCGGCCATGATGAGCAGCTGGCGCTGCCGGCGGTTGCCCGCCAGGTACATCTTGAACGTCTTGGTGTCCCAGTACTCGCTGTACCGCCGCAGCACGTGGCGCGCGTGCGCCAGGTCGCGGATGCCCTCGGTCCAGAAGACGCCCGGCCCGGTCGAGTAGACCCTGGGCCCGGGCATCAGCCCCGCTTGCACCCGGTCCGCGTAGGTCAATACGTCGGTGGTGGACGTCTGCGGGTCTCGCGTGGTTGTGACGCCGTACGCCAGGTTCGCCAGATAGATCCAGGGCCGCGACCAGTGGAGGCCCCAGAGGTTCCACATGTGCGAGTGGGTGTCCACGAAGCCCGGGATGATGGTCTTTCCGGCGACATCGATCACGCGAGCGTCCGGGGGCGCCGACCCGCGGGGCCCCACGCTCGCGATCCGGTTGCTCCGAATCACCAAGTCCGCGTTCTCGATCACCTCGGTGCCGCGCATGGTGATGACCCGGGCGCCCCGCAGCACCGCGGTGCCCTGCGGCATGTCCCGCTGGCCGCTCACCGGGATCCGCACCTCTTCGGCACGGTAGGTGGTGTCGGCCTCGGCGCGGTCCAGCCGGTAGGTGACGAACGCGTTGCCGATGGACCAATGCACGGTGCGGCCATCCGCGCCCCAGGCGGGAAACTCGCCGCCGATGTCGGTGAGCTTCTTCACCGGCATCTGCGCGCTGTCCGGCTTAGTGACCAGCACCGTGGGCACGGCGCCACCGGTTACCGGAACGGTGACGAGGTACACGTCCCGCAGCACGACCGCCAGGGCGAGATCGCCCCTGGGCGCCATCATGACCAGCCCCGCCGGGCTCTGCGGGATCGGCGGCTCCCGGCTCAGGTCGCGCGGCAGGAGCAGGTCCGAACTGTCCGAGATCCGCCAGCCGACTGCCGTGAGGGGCAGCCGCCACATGACCCGCAGGTGCCGCTTGAGGTCGGTGTTGTCCCACCGCGTCGAGACCAGCGCCACCGGTGCGGGCTGTCCCGGCTGGAACGTCTCACCCGGGATCAGGCCGTAGCTGTAGATCCGGTCCGGATCGCTGGTGAAGTGCGGTCGGGTCCGGCCACCGGTGGGACCAATGACGGTGACGTCGCCCCCTTGGGCCGGAACCCAGACGAACTGGGCACCCAGCCCCGCAACAAACGGATCGACCGCGTCCCGCAGCTCCTGCGCGCTCGACCGGATGGCGACGATGCGCCGCCCGTCAGGCGACCAGGCCAGTTGCCGGTAATACGCCGAGACGCGGGTGAGCCGCGCGGGAGTCCCGCCGGCCGCGCTGACCCGTGCGATGTGGCCTTCGCGATCGTCCCACGTCACGAACGCGATGGCGCTGCCGTCCGGCGACCACGCCGGGGAGTACTCGCCGACTTCCTGCGTAGTGAGCCGGCGCGGCGAGCCCGCGGGGAGGTCCGCCACGTAGAGCCGGTCGAGCGCGGTGAAGGCCACGCGCCGGCCGTCCGGTGACGGCACCGCATCCCGGATCTGCTTTACGGTGAAGGTGGGCGCCGTATCTACCGGATACTCGAACGTCACCGCCGGCCCGACGGCTACCTCGGCGTTCACCGTGAACGGGATCTTTGCGGCGGCCGAGCCGTCCACCGGCACCCGCCAGATCTCGCCGCCGTAGGAGATCACGATCGCGCGTGCGTCCGGCGTAAACGCATAGCCCGGCAGCACGTCCATGGTGGCGATGGATTCCTGCTCGTCCCGCTGAATGGGATACGCGAGCCAGCGCTCTTCCCCGGTCGCCAGCTCGCGGAGCACCAGCCCGGTTTCCGCGTCGTGGCGGGAGCCGTACGCCAGCCACTTGCCGTCCAGCGAGAGCGCCGGGCGGAACGCCGAGCCGTACCGCGAGCTCATCGTGGTGCGGGTGCCGTTCTCCCGGTCGTAGACGGCTATCTGGTATTGCGGCAAGATCGCGTTGTACTGCCATAACCCGTTGCGCTGGGCGAACCACACGTACCGGGGGTTGGGGCCGAACGCCGGACCCATCACCCGCAGGACCGCCGGGCCCGTCACCATCTCGAGCCCGCGACCGCCATCCACGTGGTAGAGCCAGATCTTCTCGTTGCTCAGGAGCGTGCCCTTGGAAACAACCACGTACTTGCCATCGGGCGTCCACTCCGGAGATAAGTACGAGACGTCCTGCCCGGTGGTGAGCGGACGGGGTTCACCGCCCGCGCTGGCCACCAGCCAGAGGTTGTCGTCCCCGCTCCGGTCAGAAACGAAGACGATCTGCTTTCCGTCCGGGCTGAAGCGTGGCTGCATGTCGTGGGCGATGCCGTGCGTGAGGCGCGTGGCGTTCCCGCCGGCGATGGGCAGCGTGTAGAGGTCGCCCAGCAGGTCGAACGCGATGGTCTGGCCGTCGGGGCTCACGTCCAGGGAGATCCAGGTTCCCTGGCTGGTGGTGAACCGGGCCCAACGGGCGGGCTCGAGCGGTAGGCCTGGCTTGGAGGTGTCGCTGCCGGCGCCTGGACCTTGAGCCGCCCGTGCAGGTGCGGTCAAGGTAAACAGCGCGACCGCGAGGATCAGGGAACGTTGGGGGGGCGAACGCATACGGTGACTCCGGGGTGCAGAATGAAACACACGGCGCTTGCCGAGGACGCGGTGCGGAATCGGGCCTGAAGAAACTAGCGTGCGCCGCGGGGTCCTGCTACTGCGTGTGGCTAGCGCGCCCGCATGATGCTCTCGATCTCGTCGACCGTCTTGGGCGCCGCAGCCGAAAGATTCTCGTGCCCCGTCGCAGTCACCAGAATCATGTCCTCGATCATGATCGCGATACCCAGCTGCGGGATGTAAAGCTTCGGCTCGACGGTGAACGCCATGCCCGGGGCGAGCGGTTGGGAGTAGTCCCGGCTGTCCGATGCTTCGAGGCCGATGTGGTGGCCCAGGTCGCGGACCCCGCTTCCCAGCGCGCTGTAGGCGGTGAGTCCGCCATGTCGAGCGAGGTAGTGGGTGGGTGAGGGCATCACGCCCCAGACCTGGTCCACGCCCATCCGCTCCACGTCCTCGAACTGCTCCAACCCGTGCTTCCGGTACACCCGGGCGGCCGCACGGATCACCTCCAGCATGGTAACCCCCGGCCGCACGGCCGCGATTGCGGCTTCCTGGGCCTCGAGCACGATCTCGTAATACTTCCGCTGCTGGTCCGTGAACCGCCCCGAGACCGGGTAGGTGCGGCACAGGTCCGACGTGTAGGTGCGGAATTCGGCGGCGCCGTAGTCAATAAAAACCAGCTCGCCGGCCTGCATCACCCGATCGGTCGAGTTGTAGTTCTCCGATTTGAGCGTGAACAGACTCACGGCGGGTGGCCCGGACGAGACGATGGGCCCGAACGCGGCGCGGGGCGACCCCTCGCGCTTCCAGACGTACTCCATGAGCCCGGCCACCTCGAGATCGTTCATCCCGGGCTTCAGCGCCTGAAGCACTTCGCGGAAGCTCACGGCGCTGATCTCCGCCGCGCGGCGGAGCGCCGCGATCTCGTGCGGGTCCTTGATCAAGCGCATCTTCGCCACCAGCGGAGTGACGTCGGCCACGACCTTGCCCGGGAGCAGTTGCCGGACGCCCCCCGCGAACTGCTGACCCAGGGAGAGCGGCGGGAGCATGCCCGGCGGCGCGTAGAGCCTCGCGCCTCCGTCCGGCACGTAGACCGTGTCCCTGGCACCCGCAAGCTGGCGCAGACGAGCCGTGAACTCGCTCAGCGGGTACGTCTCTGCGATGCCGGTTGCCCGTTGCGCCTCAGGACCAGGGAAGAGGCGCCGGATCGGCAGATTCCAGACCGCTCGGCGGAACCGCTCGTCGGCCAGGGGATACTGGGCGCCGGCGAACTGGAATCGCTCCGGCAGGAACAGCGCTTCCCGGCGCCGGCCTCCCGCCGCCGGCGCGATGACGAGGACCGCATAGGGCGACTCGACGCCGGTGAGATACCAAAAGGTGGGATCCTGCCTGTCGTGTCCGCCGTTGGCGATCAGGTACGCGCCGGGCACCACGACCGTCGCGCGGCCGACCTGCTGCATGAGGCGCTCGCGACGGCCGGCGTACACCTGGGGTGGGAAGGCGACGTCGCTCTGCGCGCGCGACGGCCCTGGCTGGAGTGCGAGAACCAATGAGAGCAGCACAACCGACCGGCGAGTCATACGCGCTCCGGGGGGAGGGCCGGCCTAATCTAACCCCGGGCCGCCGGCGTGCGGCTCGTCAGTTCAGGTGCGCATTGACCACCGGCAGGATCCGGGCGAGGCCGCGGTTGTTGCCCGCGATGTTGATGACGCCAAGCTGAATGCCGGGCCGTACCATCACGCGTTCCCCGTTACCGCGTTACCGCCGCCCCGCCCTTCAGCTTCCGGTCGAAGAAATCCGCCGCCGCCTGGTAGGCCTGCAGCCAGTGCCGGTGAAGCAGGAAGTCGTGCACCTCATCCGGGAAGATCAGCTGCTCGAACTCCACGCCCTGCGCCCGCAGCGACTCCACGATGTCTACCGTCTCGCTGAACGGAACGTTGCGGTCGTCGTCGCCGTGGATCAGGAGCACCGGCGAGCGCCAGGTGGCGACCGACGCCATGGGCGACGACTGGAAAGCCAGCCGGGCCACGTCTTCCCGCGACGTGGCATCGTAACTGGGCGCGAAGTTCCGAATCACGACGTTCCAGTCATGCACGCCGTGCAGGTCCACCCCCGCCTTGAACCGGTCCGACGAGCGCGCCAATCCCAGCGCCGTGAGGTATCCGCCATACGACCCGCCCCACAGTCCGATGCGGTCCGGGTCCACGTCCGGCCGGCTCCGCAGATACAGGCCGGCCCCCACCACGTCCTGGTACTCGCTCGCTCCGTGCGCGCCGTAGTTCTGGGCCTCGCGGAACTCCATGCCGTAGCCAATGCCGGAACGGTAGTTCACGGAGAGCACCACGTACCCCTTGTTCGCCAGATACTGATTCTGGGCGTAGGTGTTGTGGTAGTAGTACATGTAATGCCAGCCCAGCAGCATCTGCCGGCGGGACCCCCCATGGAAGAAGACCACCGCAGGCCGCCGCTCGCCGGGCCTTGTGTCCCTGGGCTGGAAGAGCTGCCCGTGAATCCGCATGCCGTCAGCCGCCGAGAAGATCACCGGTTGCGGCTCCACGAGTTGGGCCGCGGGGAATCCCGCCGGCATGCCGGAGCCCGTGAGCGGCCGCCGGCTGCCCCCGGCGACCAGCACTTCCGCATGAGCGGGCGTGCGCGCGTCCGACGCCAGAAACGCGAGGATCCCGTCCCCGGCCACGGCTGGGGACCACTCGATCCCGGTGCCCCGAGTGATGGCGACGGGAGCGCCACCGGTCACCGGGACCCGCCACAGGTGACGGCGGTCAATATCGCCCTGGTTCGAGGAGTAGACCATCTCGCGGCCGTTCGAGCTGATCGTCACATGTTCCACCTCGAACTCGCCCGGCGTGAGCAACGTCGCGGAGCCGCCAGCAATGGGCACCGAATAGAGGTGCACCCAACCATCGCGCTCCCAGGGAAACACGATGCGATCCCCGGCAGTCCAGAAAAGCTGCTGCTCCGCGACGACGCCGTGGAAGACGCTTCCCTTCCCCGGCTGCGCGCGCCAGATCTCGGCACCCAAGCCGGTCGCCACGTCGGCCACCCGAATGGACCAGGGCTCGCCCTCCCGCCGCTCGATGAACGGCAGGCCCCGCTTGAAGCCGGGAATACGGACGAACGCGACCCGCCTCCCATCCGGTGAC
>JACPAP010000041.1 GCA_016180765.1 Gemmatimonadota bacterium | reverse complement strand
CCCAGGGCCGTTCCAACTCGACTCACCATGGGCGCCATGGGCGGCACACCGGGGCGACGAGTTGGAACGGCCCCAGCTCAGAGATCGGTGCGGCTCGCGTGGAGCGTTCCGTCGGCGGCCTCCAGCACCCGTTTGACCGTGAGTTCCGACTGTTGCAGCAGCTCGCGCGCGGCCTTGAGGCGGGTGACCCCCTCCTCGAACAGTTGCAGGGCGCGGTCCAGATCGAGATCGTCCTGCTCCAGGGCCCGCACGATTGCCTCCAAGCGCTCCAGTTCCTCCTTAAAAGAGCCCATCCCAACCTCTGCGAGGGTCATGAACCGCAGAGACGCCCGAGAGAAAGCGTGCTCCGTGCTCCGCTAACCGATGTCTGTGATGGGTCCGAAGGCGGACTACGGAAAGTGGACAACCATGTTTCTCTCGGCGGTCTCTGCGGTCTCTGTGGTTGATCCTCATTAGTACCCGCCTTGCTGCGGTGCCGTCGCCCTCGCCTGAACGTCGCCATCGGAGACTGTCAGATGGAACCGCATCCCTGGGGCGAACTGCGCCACCCGCTTCATGACCCCGCCTCCCTCATCCCGCGCCACGGCGTAGCCCCGCTGGAGCACTTTCAGCGGACTCAAGGCGTCGAGCCCCGCGGCCAACCGAGCCAGCCGGTTGGCGCGATCATCCAGGTGCCCACGGATCGCGGCCTCCAACCGGTCGCCGGTTCGCTCCAACCGCTCGGCGCCGAGCTGGGTGCGGCGCGACAATCCGTGCCCCAGGCGGCGCGCCAGGGCGGCCACTGCCTGCGCCACGGCGGCCCGGTCCGGCACGGCGGCCTCGGCGGCGGCGGAGGGCGTGGGCGCGCGGCGGTCGGCCACCAGGTCGGTCAGGGTCACGTCGGTTTCGTGCCCCACCGCGGAGATGGTCGGCGCGCGCTGGGCCGCGACGGCCCGCGCCACGCGCTCCGAATTGAACACCCACAGGTCCTCGCGCGCCCCGCCCCCCCGTCCCACAATCACCAGGTCCACGCCGGGCAACCGATTCACCCGCGCCAGCGCCTGCAACAGCTCCCCCTCGGCACCTTCTCCCTGGACCCGCGCCGGCACCAGCAGTACCTCGACCGCCGGCCAGCGCCGCCGCAACACCGAGACGATGTCCCGCAGGGCGGCGCCATCGGCGCTGGTCACCAGGCCTAAGCGCGCGGGAAACGGCGGCAGCGGGCGCTTGCGGGCCGGATCCAGCAGGCCGTCCCGCTCGAGCGCGGCTCGGGCCTGCTCCAGCCTGAGCTGCCAGGCTCCGGTGGCATCCGTGGGAATGAGCTGCCGGACCGTGAGGCGGAACTCGCCCTTCTCGTCCCAGACGGTGGGTTGCGCCTCGACGAACACCTGGGTGCCCTCGCCCGGCGCCGCATGGCCCTGGTTGTCGCTCCGCCACATCACGCAGCGCACCTGCGCTTGCTGGTCGCGGAGCGTGAAGTACCAGTGGCCGCTGCGGTACGCCTTGAAGCCGGTCACCTCGCCCCGCACCCACAGCCGGGTGAAGCCGCCCTCGATCAGTTGCCGCGCCCGCCGCGTCACGTCCGCCACGGTCCAGGCGCGATCGCCGGGACCGAGCCCCGCCGACGCCAACCGGTCGGGCGCCTTCACTGCCGGGCGGCCTGCACCGTGTTGTAGAGGAGCATGGTGATGGTCATGGGCCCCACCCCGCCCGGCACCGGCGTGATGGCGGAGGCGACGCCCAAGGCCGGCTCGAAGTCCACGTCGCCCACCAGACGGTAGCCTTTCTTCTTCCGGGGGTCGTCCACCCGGTTGACGCCCACGTCAATCACCACCGCGCCGGGCCGGATCATGTCGGCGGTGACGAAGCGGGGCTTGCCCATGGCGGCGACCAAAATGTCCGCCAGCCGGGTCACCGACGGGAGGTCTCGGGTGCGAGAATGGCACACCGTGACCGTGGCGTTCCCGCCCGGCCCGTCCTGGAGCAGCAGGGACGCCATGGGCCGGCCCACGATGTTGGACCGTCCCACGATCACCGCGTGGGCGCCCCTGGTCTCGACGCCGCTCCTCACCAACAGCTGCTGCACGCCGTACGGGGTCGCCGGACGGAAGCCCGTGGGATCTCCGGCCGCCACCTTGCCCACGTTTTCCGGGTGAAAGCCGTCCACGTCTTTGCCGGGGAGGATACGGTGCAGCACCCGGTGGGTGCTAATCTGCCGGGGCAACGGCAACTGGACCAGAATACCGTGCACGCAGGGGTCCGCGTTGAGCCGGTCAATCAGCGCCAGCAGCTCGGACTCCGGCGTCGTCTCGGCGAGGCGGATCGTGTCGCTCCGCAAGCCCGCTTCCTCACATGCCTTCCCCTTCATCCGCACGTACACCTGACTGGCGGGATGCTGACCCACCAGGACCACGGTGAGCCCCGGCGTCACGCCGCGCTCCTTGAGCTCGGCGATCTGGGGCTCGAGGTCGGCGCGCATCGCGCGCGCCACGGCGGTGCCGTCGATGATCTTAGCGGGCAACGTTCACCGCCCTGGTCTCCCGAATCACCACGACCCGGATCTGCCCCGGGTATTGCAGCTCGCCCTCGATCCGGCGCGCGATGTCCTCCGCCAGTTGCACGGCTTGGCGATCGTCCACCGTATCGGGGAGCACCGCGATGCGCAGCTCACGGCCGGCTTGAATGGCGAAGGCCTTCTCCACGCCATTGAAGCTGGTGGCGATCTCCTCCAGGCGGGTCAGCCGCTTGACGTAGGTCTCGAACGCCTCGCGGCGCGCGCCCGGACGCGAGCCGCTGGCGGCGTCCGCCGCCTGCACCAGCACCGAAAGGGGGGACTCGTGGGGCACGTCGTCGTGGTGGGCGGCGATGCAGTTGATCACCACCGGGTGCTCGCCGTATTTGGCGGCCACCTCGACGCCGAGCTGCACGTGGGTGCCGTCCTGGACGTGGCTCAGCACCTTGCCCACGTCGTGCAGCAAGCCGCCGCGCCGGGCCAGGTGCACGTCCAGGCCCAACTCGGCCGCCATGATCCCCGCCAGCCAGGCCACCTCCTTGGAATGGCGGTACATGTTCTGGCCGTACGACGTCCGGTACTTCATGGTCCCGACCAGTTTCATCAGCTCGGGATGCATGCCGTGGATGGCGAGTTCGTAGGTGGCCTGCTCGCCCGCCTCGACGATGCTGGCGTCCACCTCTTTCTTCACCTTGGCGACGATCTCTTCGATGCGGCCCGGGTGAATGCGGCCGTCCTGGATCAGTTGCTCGAGCGCCAGCCGCGCCACCTCGCGGCGCACCGGATCGAAGCAGGACACGATCACGGTGTCCGGGGTGTCGTCGATGATGACGTCCACGCCGGTCGCCGTTTCGAAGGCCCGGATGTTCCGCCCCTCGCGCCCGATGATGCGACCCTTCATGTCGTCACTGGGCAGCGCCACCGCCGAGACGCTGGTCTCCGCGGTGATCTCGGGGGAGATCCGCTGCACCGCCAGCGCCACGATCTTCTTGGCTTCTCGCTCCGCGTTCCGCTTGGCCTCTTCCTTGATGTCTCGCGCCAGCGCCGCCGCGTCCGCCTTGGCCTCGTCCACCAGGCCGCGGATCAGCTCGGCCTTGGCGGCTCCCACCGACATGCCGGAGATCTGCTCCAGCTTACTGCGCTGCGCCTGCAGCGCCCGTGCCAGCTCGTCCTCCGTGGCGCGCGCGTGCTTTTCCCGTTCGGCCACCGAGCGGTCCCGTTTCTCGACCTCCTGCTCGCGCTGCTCCAGCGCCCCCCCCTTGCGGTCCAGGTGGGCCTCGCGCTCCTCCAGCCGGCGCTCCACCCGCTCCACTTCCTGGCGCCGCCGCTGGGCCTCCTGCTCCCAGAGCTCCCGGCCCTTGATGATCTCCTCTTTGGCGGCCAGCACCGCCTCCGCCCGGGCCGCGTCGGCCTCGCGTCGCGCTCCGTCCAGGACCCGACCCGCCTGCTGTTCCGCCCCCCGCCCGGCCGCGGCCGCCAGCCGCCGCTCCACCCGCCGGCCCACCAGATACGACACCACCCCGGCGACGGCGCCGCCGGCCAGAATCGCAGCAATGGCGAGGAAGAAGTCAATGACCATGCGGATCTATGCTCCAGCGACTGCCCGAAGAGGGGGTTGGGAGAAGCTCGGGCGTCGCGCTCACCGTGGTAACGCACCGGGCGCCGGCGCGTTTCTTCAAGATATTACGACCCGTCCTCCCGCGTCGCAACCGACCCGCTGGACCGGGACGCCCGCTTCGCGGGCGGGAGCAGCCGCGCCAACTCGCCCGCCAGGCGTTTCAGTCGCTCCGCCATTTCCCGCTCGCCGGCCCGGGCCTGGAACAGCTCGTCCGTGATCGCCAGCGCCGCCAGGATCGCGGCCTTGTGGGTCTCCACGCCGGCGGATCCCGCTTGTTGCACTTCCTTCAAGGTCCGATCCACGGGCTCGGCGCCGGCCTGGGTGTAGTCGGCCGGCCGGTCGGACCTGAGCGTGTACTCGTCTCCACCGATCCAGACCTTGACGACGGTCCTGGCCTCGGTCACCGCGCCTGCTCCTCCAGCGCCATCTGGTCCTCAAGGAACTGCAGCCGCTTCAACAGCTCTTCCACCCGCGCCCGCGCCGCCGCCAACCGCTCCTGGGTCTCGCGGTTCTCCGCTTCCAGCTCCAGCATGCGTTCGCGATTCAGGACCGCGTCGTGGCCTTCGCCCAGCATGGCCTCCGCCCGCTGCGCCCGCCGCCGCCAGGCCGCGAGCTCATCCGCCACCCCTCGCACCACCTCCTGCAGCTCTTCCAGCGCCCGGAACTCAGGCCTCTCGTCGTGCGACACCCAGCCGCTCCTTGAGGATCTTGACCATGCGCTCCACCACGGGATCCACCTCGTCGTCGCGCAGCGTCCGGTCGGCGACCCGGAACACCAGACGCCAGGCCACGCTGCGCCCGGCCAGCTCGGGGTGACGGAACTGGTCGAACGGCCAGGCCCGCTCCAGCAGCGGGGCCCCGGCCTCCCGCAACACCGCCTCGACCTCACGGGCGCTGAGGCCGTCGGGGAGCACCAGGGCCAGGTCACGCTCCAGCGACGGCGTCGTGGGCAACCCGACGAAGCGCACTGCGGGGCGCTCCGCCACCCTGACCTCGAGCTCGAAGCCGTACACCGGCGCGCTCCACTTGGGGCCCTCCGCCTGGAGCGCACCGGCCCACCCGCCTTGCCGGCCGTCGCGACCGCGCAACAGCCAACCGCCGTCCGTCTCGGCCACCTCGCCCGGCGGGCCGGCCAGTCTCGCCGCTTCGGCAAACATAGCCTTCAGGTCCCAGACCTCGTAATCGGGGGGTCGGAACCGGTTGGACCAGTGGGGAGGCACCCGGGCGCCGGTCACCACCGCCGCCAGCCGCAACTGCTCGAGGAGCTTCCCGTCCGTCGCCCGCTGGAACGCCGCGCCGATCTCGAACAGCCGGATCTCTCGCTGCCGGACCGACCAGTTCTGCTCCACCGCGCGGAGCAGCCCGGGGAGCAGGCTTGCGCGCAGCGCGGAGTGGTCCTGCGACAATGGATTCGCAACGGTCACCGCGGCGGCCTGGCCGTGGGCCGGCATCAGCGGCAGGGTCCGCGCCTCGTGGAGGCCCATGCCGGTGAGCACCCGCCGCAGTCGCGCCTTGAGCGCTTCGACCGGATCGTCCGGAACGGTGGAGGGCCGGTAGGGTCGCAGCTCGACCGGGAACGCATCGTACCCCTTGAGCCGCGCCACCTCTTCGATGAGATCCACCTCCCGCGTCACATCGGGGCGCCAGCCCGGCACCTGGACGTGCAGGCGGCCGTCTTTGGGAGCCACCGCGAACCCGACGCTGGTGAGGTGCCGCTCGATCTCGTCTCTCGGAACCGAGACGCCCAGGAGATGATCCACCCGCTCGGGCCGGACGAAGACCACCCGCGGACGGACCGGCGCCGGATAGACGTCCACCGGCGGGTCTCGCTCCTCGCCCCCCGCCACGGTGCGAAGCAGGGCGACGGCGCGCCGGACCACGTCGGGCATCGCGTGGAGGTCGGTGCCGCGCTCGAAGCGATACGACGCCTCGGTGTCCATCCGCAGCGCCTTCCGCGTGCCGCGAATCCGCCGGGGATCGAAGTAGGCGCACTCCAGCAACACGTCCGTGGTGCGGTGGGAGACCTCTGATTCTCGGCCGCCCATCACGCCGGCCACCGCGGTCGGCCCCTCGGCGTCGCAAATCATGGTCATCTCGGCCGTGAGCGAGCGGGCCTCGCCGTCCAGCGTGGTGACCCGCTCGCCGGGCCGGGCCCGCCGCACGATGATCCGGCCCCCGCGTAGCTGCGCCAGGTCGAACGCGTGCAGCGGCTGGTTCAGCTCGTAGAGCAGGTAGTTGGTGGCGTCCACCACGTTGTTGATGGGCCGGGCGCCCACCGAGCGGAGTCGCGCCTCCAGCCACGCAGGCGATGGGCCGACCCGCACGCCGCGCACCACGGCGGCGAGGTAGCGGGGGCAGCCTTCGACATCCTCGATGGTGACCTCGACGCCGCCCACCGTGCCCGGGCGCTCCGCGCGGCGCGGCGCCAGCCCCAACGAGGCGGAGCCCGGGAAGTCCGGCAGCTTGACCGGGACGCCGTAGACGGCGCCCAGCTCTCGCGCCACGCCCTTGTGTCCCAGCAAGTCCGGCCGGTTGGCCGTGATTTCGAGCACCAGCCGAGTGTCCGCGACGGGCAGCACGTCCAGCAGCGGCACGCCGGGCGCAGCGTCCGTGGCCAGCTCGAGGATGCCTTCGTAGTCCGTCCCCAGCCCCAGCTCACGCGCCGAGCACAACATGCCGTGCGAGAGGACACCGCGGATTTTCCTGGCGCTGAGCTTGAGTCCACCGGGCAGCGTAGCGCCCTCGGGGGCGTAGGGATACTTGCCGCCCGCTTTCACGTTGGACGCGCCGCACACCACTTCGACCTGCGCCGCGCCGGTATTCACCAGACAGAGCGAGAGGCGGTCGGCGTTGGGGTGGGGTGCAACTCTCTCCACCAGCCCCACGATGACATCGCCCAGGTCTTGATGCAGCGGCTCCACCGCCTCGACGCCGGCGCCCAGCATGGCCAGCCGGTGCGCCACGTCCTGCGCGTCCAACGGGTGCCCCAGCAGGGCCGAGAGCCAATTGAGTGAGACGTTCATCGCGTCATGCCACGATCATTGCCGTTTATAAACCACAGAGACTGCAGAGAGAAACCGTTGTCCGTTTTCCGTTATCCGTGGTGCCTTTGTTTGCTCTGTGGTCTCTGTGGTAAAAACATCACTCGGTACCACGCCAATCGTGTCACTCAATGAACTGATCTAAGAACCGCATGTCCCCGCTCCACAGTAGCCGGATGTCCGGGATGGCGTGCCGCAGCATGGCGATCCGGTGCGGGCCCATCCCGAAGGCGTACCCGGTGTAGCGCTCGGCGTCGAGCCCGCAGGCCTCGAACACCGCCGGGTGCACCATGCCGGCGCCCATGATCTCCAGGAAGCCGGTCCGTTTGCAGGTGGGGCAGCCGCTGCCCTTGCACATCTGGCACTGCACGTCCACGTCCGCGGACGGTTCCGTGAACGGGAAGAACGAGGGGCGGAACCGCACCACCGTGTCCCGGGCGAAGAAGCGCTTCAGAAAGAAATCGATGCCCGCCTTGAAGTCCACGAAGCTCACGCCCTGGTCCACCACCAGCCCTTCGATCTGCTCGAAGACCGGGGAGTGGGACGGATCGAAGGTGTCCCGCCGGTACACTTGCCCCGGCACCACGATGCGGAGGGGTGGGGGATACCGCTCCATGATGTGCGCCTGCATCGGCGACGTGTGAGTACGGAGCAGGGTTCCGGGACCCAGGTAGAAGGTGTCCTGGGCGTCGGCCGCCGGATGATCGAGCGAGATGTTGAGCTTGGTGAAGTTGTAGTCTTCGGTCTCGATCTCGGGGCCCACCACCCGGGTGAAGCCGAGCTCGCGGAAGATGTCGCAGATCTCATCCACCACGCCGGTGACCGGATGCCGGGCGCCGCGCCACACGGGACGCCCCGGCATGGTAGCGTCGATTCGGGGGGCTTGGGCGGCGGCGCGCGCCAGTTCGGCCTCACGATCCGCGATGGCCTGTTCCAGCTGCTGCTTGAGTTGGTTGGCCCGGGCGCCCAGGTCCCGCCGTTGGTCGGCCGAGAGCGAGGCCAGCGAACGGAGGACCTGCGTGAGCCTCCCGGCCTTCCGCCC
>JACPAP010000040.1 GCA_016180765.1 Gemmatimonadota bacterium | reverse complement strand
TCCGTGCGGATCAACGTGACGGGTGGGTACGCGGATGTCACCGCCTACGTCGTGACCAAACCGGCGGATACGCTGGCCAACTGGCTGTTCGTGGTGAAATCGACCGGTCGCGTCATCGAGCCCACCCTAGGCGCCGACCCGCAGGCCGTCCGCACCATTGCACAGTACGCCCAGTGGCAGACCGGCCGCATGGACATCCGTGGCGCGTTCACCGCGGCGAACGGGCTCAAGAAGAAGAGCGGCGGCACGATCGACGTACGGGGCGCCGACCAGTCCACCTGCGGGGGGGCGACGGTGCCGGGGATGCGGGTGGCGAGCGGAACGGGCATGGAGGTGGCACTCGAGACCAACATCGACTTCCCCGCGCTGGCGGGCGGCGGCTTCACACCCGACTATAAGCTGGCCGGACCGGCCGCCAGAATGGACGGGAACTACTCGTCCCAGCTGATCACGGGGAACGCCACGCTCGGCGGTGGCCTGGTCACCACGGGTACCGGCCTGCTGATCGTCGCCGGGGATCTGACCATCCAGAGCACAGCCACTGCCCCGACGACCACCTGGTACGGCGTGGTCCTGGTGGGCGGCCAGATCACCTTCAAGGCCTCCACCTCCAGGATCTTTGGCATGGCCGTCTCGGGGCTGAACAAGCAGCTAGCCGCGGGCGCCGAGCCGCCGGAGAATTTCGGCGGGACCAATGTCACCATCTGGCACGACGCGTGTAAAATCCAGCAGACGCTCTCACGCCTCACCGGGTTTGCCCCGATCACCAACGCCTGGGTGGATAACTGGGCCACGTACTAACCCCCGGAGGCCGCCTCAGTCATGTGATCTGGGTCACAAAGTTCCGGTCGGCCCGGCGGGTGAGGGGCGTCACGGCACGCCAACCCCTTAGATTTGTCTCTTTGTAACAGCAGTCTGGAAACGAAACCCAGATGAGCACGACGCGCCCTACTTTGGAGAAAGCATGAAACGCTGGGGTACGGTAACCTTGGCTGTCACACTGTTGGCCGGCTGCGATGACGCGACCGGCCCCAAGCTGCTGCTCGACTCCCCGCTGTTTGATCACACGGCGCCGGGCAGCTGGACTAACACCACGGACCTGTCGGTGGGCCGTCATTTCTTGGCGGCGGCTGCGGCCGCTTCGGACGGCAGGGTGTTCGTCAGCGGTGGGCTGGATGTCGATGGCCTTTCCCTTGCGCTGGTCGAGGCGTACCATCCGGACGAGGACCAGTGGACGGAGGTTGCGTCGCTGCCTGGGGACCGCTTCGCCCACGCCTCGGTACGGGGTGGTGATGGGTTGATCTACGCGATCGGCGGCGTCACCGCCGGCGGCGCGACGGTCGCCAGTTCGGTCGTGGTGTACGATCCCGACGGCGATTCATGGACCTCGGCGGCCGACATGGCGGTGCCGCGCTTGGGTCCGGCGGCGGCGGTCGCCGGGGGGAAGATCTACGTCACCGGCGGCCAGAACCTGGTGGAGGGGACCAGCGACTTCCAGGTGGAGGCGAGCGGTGAAGTCTTCGACCCCGGCACCGGTGAATGGGAGCCGATCGCCAGCATGGCGACGCCAAGGTATCTGCATGCGATGGCGACCGGCTCGGACGGGCGGATCTACGCCATCGGCGGCACGGACCTCTCAGGCTTCCCCATCGCGTCGGTCGAGGCGTACGACCCCGACGCCAACGAGTGGATGGACGTGGAGAGTATCCCGTCCGGCCGGTATGGGCTGGGTGCGGCGACGGGGGCCGATGGGCACATCTACGCCTACGGCGGCTTCGCTGAGAGTTTTGAGTTCGAGAGCACGGTTATCACCTACGACGTGGGGACCGACACCTGGGAGCCGGCGCCGTCCATGAACGAGGCCCGCTTCGGGTTCGGGGCGACCGCCAGCCCCGACGGACGCATCTACGCCGTGGCAGGATTCGCTTCGGGCAGCACCTTGAGTTCCGCGGAGTTTTATGAGACCGCCCCGGTGACCACCATCACGGTGGCCATCGACATCAAGCCCGGAAGCGACCCCAACTCGATCAACCGGAAGTCCAGGGGCAACGTGCCGGTGGCGGTGTTGAGCTCGGCCACGTTCGATGCCACGACCATTGACCGGTCCACGGTGGAGTTCGCGGGCGCGCCGGCGCTTTCGATTGGTGGCGGTGCCGAGGACGTGAACGGCGACGGGTTGCCCGACGTGGTGTTCCACTTCGCCACCCAAGCGCTCGTCCTGCCCGACGGAACCACAGAGGCCTGCCTCTCCGGCGACACCACCGGCGGAACCAGCTTCCAGGGATGTGACGCGGTGCGGCTGGTGAAATAGCGAGGCGGGGCGCGAGCGCACCGATCAACCGAGCCATGGCCAAGTCGGCGCGTTGCAACGTGTTCCCCCTGTCGTCACTTAACATAATCAGGTGAGGGTGGTCACTGCTGCGCCGCGTGGTGGGGCGGTACTTTGCCCCATGCGCCCACCGTACCTGCCGTGATGCAGGCTCCTACGTTATCGGCGGACAGCGTGAACCCAACCGGGGTTCAGAAGCTGAAGTGGTTGCTGTTCGAGCACTTCGAGCAGCTGCTGGTGCTGCTGCTGGTGGCCTCGTTGCTGGTGATCCACTGGTTGGTGGATTACAAGCTGGCGTTCCTGAGCTTCTACTACCTGCCGATCATCGTGGCCGGGTTCCTGGTGGGCCGCAACACCGCGGTCTGGGCCGCGGTGCTGATCGTCAACCTGGTGCTGTTCTTCCAGCTGGTACAGGGGCTGGAGGGGGACCCGGGGTTCGAGCTCACCATCCTGCTGACCCTGGTGCCCTGGGCCGGGTTCCTGATCCTCACGGGGTATGTGGTGGGGCTGCTGGCGGAGCAGCGGCAGGCGCGGCTGGAGGACGTCAAGCGCTCCTATGTGGCCATGCTGGAGCTCTTGACGTTCAGCCTGGAAGCCACCGAGCACGAGCATCGGGGGCACAGTCACCGGGTGGCGGAGTTGGCGGGGCGGCTGGCCAAAGCCCTGGCGCTGCGGGAGGCGGAGGTGGAGAACGTGCGGGTGGCGGCGCTGCTGCACGAGGTGGGCCCGGAGAACCCCCGGCTGCTGGCCCTGATGGCGCAGTTCCCCGGCGAGATCAAGGGCTTGCCGGTGGCCGGGGCGGTGCGGGGCGCCACCACGGTGCTGACCGAGTACTCGCGCTACTACGAGCTGGTGGGGGACGATTGGCCGGTGGATCAGTTGCCGGTGAGCGTCGGGGCCAAGATCCTGGCGGTGGCGGACGCCTACGAGACGCTCCAGCTGGAGAGTCCGCTGCGGCCGGCGTTGGCGCCCTGGACCGCCCTGGCGGAAATCGAGAAGGGGACCGGTCGGGTCTTCGCCAGCGAGGTGGTCAAGGTGCTGCGCCGGGTGGCAGGGCTGCCGGTCCGGGCCGACCGCGAGGTCCGGTTGGAAGGCTTCGCGGTCCACAGTAACTAAGGGTTCGAACATCGAATCAGGAAGTCTGAAGGTCGGAGGGGGCTCCCTTCGACGCTCGACCTTCCTTGTTCGATGTTCTTCATTGTTCGATATTCTCCATTCCTAGTTCGATATTCCCCGTTCTCCGGAGCCCGGACCCGCCATGCTACGTCTCGCCGCCGGCAATTCGCTTTGCATGGCGCTCGCCAGCGCCACCCTCGCCGCACCGCTCGTGGCGTTCCAACGGGATTCGCCAGCGGATGGTGCGGCAACGCCGCGCCAGGTTGAATCGGCGCACGTCGCCCAGGAGGCCCGCTATGACACCGACCTTCGCCGCCTGGCGGAGCGGCCGGAAGTGCGGGAGGCGTTCCGGCTCATCGAGCGGATCGACCCCGCGAGCCGCGACGACCTGATCGCGCTCACCCAGATTCCGGCTCCGCCGTTCAAGGAAGGGCCGCGCGCCCAGAAGTTCGCCGAGTTGCTGCGTGCCGCGGGGGCTGATTCGGTGTGGATCGATGCCGTGGGCAACGTGCTCGCGCTCCGGCCGGGCCGTGGCGGCGGGCAGAAGGTCGTGGCCCTGGACGGGCATCTCGACACGGTCTTCCCGGAAGGGACCGACGTCACCGTGCGGGTACGGGGCGACACGCTGTTCGCGCCGGGGATCGGGGATGACACGCGGGGGCTGGTGGTCGTGCTCAACGTTTTGCGCGCGATGAACCAGGCCAACGTGGTGACCCAGGCCGACGTGCTGTTCGTGGGCACCGTGGGCGAAGAAGGGTTGGGTGATCTCCGAGGCGTGAAGCACTTGTTCGGCCCGAGTGGCCCGCGCATCGATTCGTGGATCGCGGTGGACGGGGGGGCCCCGGAGCGGATCGTGCACCGGGGTCTCGGCTCGCACCGCTACCGCGTGACGTTCAAGGGCCCCGGCGGGCATTCCTGGGGCGCGTTCGGGCTGGCCAACCCGCACCACGCGTTGGGGCGCGCGAGCTACTACTTCGTCGAAGCGGCGGACCCGTACACCCGCCAGGGACCCCGCACCAGCTACAACGTGGGCATCATCGACGGCGGCACCTCGGTGAACGCCATCCCGTTTGAAGCGATGATGGAAGTGGACATGCGGTCGGGGAACCCGCAACGCCTGGCGGGGATCGACTCGCTGTTCCAGCAGGCCGTGCGGCGGGCCCTGGACCAGCAGAACGCCCTGCGGCGCGCCGGTCCCCCGCTGAGCGTGGAGGTGAAGCTGGTGGGTGACCGCCCGTCAGGCGTGCTCGATCCCGCCACACCCATCGTGCAGCGGGCCCAGGCCGCGGTTCGCCACCTTGGGCTGGAGCCCGCCCTGGAGGACGGTTCAACCGACTCCAACATCCCGATTTCCAGAGGCATTCCGGCCATCACCATCGGCCGCGGTGGGGCGAGCCAGGGCGCGCACTCGCCGGGAGAGTGGTGGCTGGACCGGAACGGCGCCCTGGCCGTGAAGAACGCGCTGCTGATCCTGCTCGCCGAGGCGGGCGTCCCGATGACGCCGTAATGGTGAGCGGTGGGCGGTGCGCGGGGTCGTCTACGGCCGGGCTGCCTGCATCAGTGACGGGAGTGACCACCCCGCGCACCGCGTACCGCGCACCCTCCAGCCTATGACGCCGTGCAGCGCTGAGTCTTGGGCACCGTGCGGTCGCACTGGATCGACTGCGCCATGCCGAACGCCAGCATGGCGCAGGCCGCGGTCTGGGCCGCCTGGCGCGCTTCTTCATCGGTGGCGCCGGCGCCGCTCCGGCACACGGTCTGGCCGTTGAACTCGACGCACAGCTCGCACTGGCGCTCGACCCGCGCCATACTACCGTAGATGACATACCCGACCAGGCCGATGACGCCCGCGATGACGGCCCATCGTGTGGTGCGTTTCATGGCGGTCCTCCCAAGGTCCGGGAAAGCTAGGGCGGGGGCGGCGGTCGCGGCAGGGCTGCTGGTCGCGGCCCTGGCGTGCGCATCGGGGCCCCCGGCCCTAACGGCCGGCGTCTCGCGGGCCCTGGCGCAGCATCGCGCCCGGACGCTGGCGAACGTCCGCTATGACCTGCATCTCGTGGTGCCGGCCGAGCGCGAGGCGCCCGTCCGCGGGGTGACAGCGGTGCGCGCCGTGGTGAGGGACCCGTCGGTTCCGCTGATCCTGGACTTCGCCGCGCCGCCGTCCCGGGTGCTGGCGCTGCGCGTGGGCGGACGCCCGGTGACGCCCGACCTGCGCGCTGGGCACGTGGGGGTGCCCGCCGCGGCGCTGGTGCCTGGTGAGAACCGGGTGGAGATCGAGTTCCTGGCGGGTGACCTGTCGCTCAACCGCAACCCGGACTTTCTGTACACCCTGTTGGTCCCGGACCGCGCCTCGACCGCGTTCCCCTGCTTCGATCAGCCCGACCTCAAGGCCCGGTTCACGCTGGCGCTGGACCTGCCGGCCGCCTGGGTGGCGGTGGCGAACGGGGCGCCGGGGTCGGTGGAGCGCTCCGGCGACCGCGTGGTGTATCGGTTTGCGGAGACCGAGCCCATCAGTACCTACCTGTTCGCCTTTGCCGCGGGAGCATTCCAGGTGGACTCCGCGGAGCGCGGCGGACGGCGGTTCCGGATGTTCCACCGCGAGACCGACGCGGCGAAAGTGGAACGCAACCGCGCGGCCATCTTCGACCTGCACCACCAGGCGCTTCGGTGGCTGGAGGCGTATACCGGCATCCCGTATCCGTTCGGGAAGTTCGACTTCGTGCTGGTCCCGGCGTTCCAATACGGCGGGATGGAGCACCCCGGCGCCATTTTCTACCGGGCCGACGGGCTGCTGCTCGACCAATCCGCCACCCAGAACCAGATCCTGGGCCGCGCCAGCGTGATCGCCCACGAGACGGCGCACATGTGGTTCGGCGATCTGGTCACGATGCGCTGGTTCAACGACGTCTGGCTGAAAGAGGTCTTCGCCAATTTCATGGCCGCGAAGATCGTCAATCCGTCGTTCCCCGAGATCGACCACGACCTGCGGTTCTTCCTGGCCCACTATCCCGCGGCCTACGCGGTGGACCGCACCGAGGGCGCCACACCGATCCGCCAGCCGCTCGACAACCTCCGTGAGGCGGGTACCCTCTACGGACCCGTGATCTACGACAAGGCCCCCATCGTGATGCGGCACCTCGAGCTGCTGGTGGGCCGGGAGACGTTTCGCGACGGCCTCCGGGAGTACCTCGATCGCTTTCGATTTGGCAACGCCACCTGGGACGATCTGGTAGCCATCCTCGATCGCCGCTCGCGGGAGGACGTGACCGCCTGGAGCCGCACCTGGGTGGACGAACCCGGGCGGCCGGCCGTCCGGGCGCGGTGGGCTCGGGCGGGCGAGCGCCTCGCGTCGCTGGCGCTGGAGCAGGCGGATCCCACGAACCGCGGCCGCGTGTGGAACCAGCAGCTCGGCGTCATGCTGCTTCTGCCGGACTCCGTACGACGGCTCACCGTCCGGTTGGCGAGGCGCGCCGCGACGGTCGAGCGGGCCCGCGGACTCCCGCTGCCGCAGGCGGTGTTCCCCGGCGCCGACGGCGTGGCGTACGGGCGGTTCGATCTCGACTCGACCAGTCTGGCCCGGCTGATCGCCGCGCTCCCCGACCTCCCGGATCCGCTGGCGCGCGGCGTCGGCTGGGTAACACTGTGGGACGCCCTGCTGGAGGGGAGCGTCCCGCCCGCCGCCGTGCTGGGCAGACTGCTGGAGGCGTTCCCCAACGAGCTCGACGAGCTCACCACCCAGCGGATGCTCGGTTATCTGGCCGACGCCTACTGGCGCTTCCTGTCGGACGCCGCCCGCCGGTCCTGGGCGCCCAGGATAGAGGAGGCGCTGTGGGCGGGGGTGCAGCGGGCGGAGCCGCGAACCCTCAAGGCGGCGTACTACCGAACCTTCGTCACCACGGCGCTCACGGAGCCCGCGGTGGCGCGGCTCCGCCGGCTCTGGATGGGGCGGGACAGTGTCGCGGGACTCCCGCTGTCGGAGAACGACCTGACCCGCCTGGCCTTGGAGCTGGCGGTGCGGGGCACGGCTGACTGGGAGCGCATGCTGGATACCCAGCGGACCCGAATTCGGAACCCTGATCGCCGGGCCCAGTTCGACTTCGTGCGGCCGTCCCTGTCTCCGGTGGAGGCGGTGCGAGATTCCGTCTTCGCCAGTTTCCGGGCGCCTAAGAACCGGGAGCACGAGCCGTGGGTGCTGGAGGCGTTGTCGTACCTTCACCACCCGCTGCGCGCGCGCCAGGCGGAGCGCTACATTCTGCCCAGCCTCGAGCTCCTGGCGGAGATCCAGAGCACGGGCGACATCTTCTTCCCTGCGCGCTGGCTGGACGCCACCCTGGGCGGCCACAACACGCCGGCGGCGGCGAGCATCGTGCGCGGGTTCCTGGATCGGGAGCGGGACTATCCGGCCCGGCTGCGCGCCAAGATTCTCCAGTCAGCCGATCCGTTGTTCCGGGCCGCCTCAATTGTGGAGCACGACCGAGCACAAGCCACGGTGCGCTAACCTGGAGCCGTCCACGGCTCCGTGAGAATTCACCGCAGAGACCGCAGAGAGGAACAGAGAGATCGCAGAGGGACAATGGTTGGTTTCTCCCCAAGACACTCTGCGCTCTCTCTGTTGATCTCTGCGTCCTCTGCGGTGATCAGTTCACGCGGAGGGTGGCGTTGTAGACCGAGCGACGCCGCTCAGCTACGATTCCTGCGATGAATCAGCAGCAGCTCCTCGGCCTGTTCGTGGTCGGCCTGGCGGCGGGCGGATTGGGCGCCCTGCTGGGCGTGGGCGGCGGGCTCATCATCGTGCCGGCGCTGTCGTTGCTGGCCGGGTTGTCGCTGCATGCCGCCATCGGGACCAGCCTGGTGTGCATCTGCGCGTCCTCGGCCGCCAGTGCGGCCGTCTACCTGCGGCGCGGGCGGGTGGAACTGCCGGTGGCGGTCGAGCTGCAGTTCTTCTCCGTGGCGGGCGCGGTGGTCGCGGGGCTCACCGCGGGCTTCCTTCCCGCCACGCCGCTCTACTTCGTCTTTGCGGTGCTGCTCACCGCCGTCGGGGCGCAGATGTGGCCCACCGCAAAGGCG
>JACPAP010000024.1 GCA_016180765.1 Gemmatimonadota bacterium | reverse complement strand
CCGGGCGCGGCCGGCGCCCCGGTCGGCCTCCACGCCGGCCACCAGGAGCATTTCGGTGGCCAGCGCCAGCGTGACGTCCTGGAGATCGGGCGGCCCCTCCCCCTTGAGCGTGGCGATGGCTTCTTCGGTCTCCAGCGCGTTGCCGCAGGCGCGACCCAGCGGGCGGTCCATCGCGGTGAGTAAGGCGACGGTGCGGCAGCCGTGGTGCTCGCCGATGCCGATCATGGTGCGCGCCAGCTCCAGCCCGTCCTCCAGCGCGGGCAAGAACGCCCCGGCCCCCCGCTTCACGTCCAGCACCAGTCCGCCGATGCCCTCGGCCAGTTTCTTGGACATGATGCTGGCGGCGATCAGCGGAATGCTCTCGACCGTGCCGGTCGCGTCGCGCAGCGCGTAGAGCTTCTTGTCCGCCGGAGCGATGTCCGCCGTCTGGCCCATCATGACACAGCCCAGCCGCTCCATCTGCCGCTGCACTTCCGCCGCGGTGAGGTCGGTGCGAAACCCCGGAATGGCTTCGAGCTTGTCCAGGGTCCCGCCGGTGTGGCCCAAGCCACGGCCCGAGATCATCGGTACGCCGACGCCGCAGCTGGCCACCAGCGGCGCCAGCACCAGGGATACCTTGTCCCCCACTCCGCCGGTGGAATGCTTGTCCACGATGGGGATGCCCAGATGATCGAGCCGCAGTCGCTCGCCGGAGTGGAGCATGGCGCCGGTGAGGGCGGCCAGTTCGGCGGGCTCGAGGCCGTTGACGAACACCGCCATCAAGAGCGCCGCCATTTGGTAGTCGGGCACCCGGCCGGTGGTGTACTCGACGATCAGCTCACGCCATTCGCCCGGCGTGAGCGCGCCGCGATCCCGCTTGCGCTCGATGAGGGGCGTTACCCACATTGGGCCGTCTCCAACGCCATGCGCCACGCATGACTTGCGCTCCAGGCGTTGCCCTTGCCCTCGCGTTCCAGGCCTCGGCGGCAACGTCCCCGGCCCGCGGCGACAGCTTGAGCGCCACGCTCCAGCCTCAGGCCGCCCTCGCCGAGTTTCAGCGTGCCCTGGCCCTGGACTCCACCTCGTACCGGGCCTGGTGGAAAGCCGCGGAAGCCGCGATCGACGTCGCCAAGCAGCTCACCAGCCACGACCATCGCCGCCGCGACAGCCTGTACCTCGCGGCCCGCGTCTTGGCCGAGGCGGCCATCCGGGCAGACTCGTTGGGCGCCGAGGGGCATTTCGCGCTGGCCCACGCGCTGGGGCGTTACGCGCGGACCCGGGGTGGCCGGGAGCAGGTGCGCTACGGCCGGATCATCTACCACGAGGCGGCGCGGGCCCTGGCGCTCGACCCGCGGCACGATGGGGCGCACCACGTGCTGGGTGCGTGGCACGTGGAGGTGCAACGGCTGTCCGGGGTGACCCGGTTTCTGGCGAAGACGCTGTTGGGGGCGGGCTTCCTGGGTCGCGCGAGCTGGGACTCCGCCACCGCGCATCTGGAGCGCGCGGTGGAACTGCGTCCCGATTTCATCTACCATCGTCTGGAGCTCGCGCAGGTGTACCTCGACCGGCATCGGGACGGCGACGCGGGGGAGCAGCTCCGGCGCATCGCGATCCTTCCCGTGCAAGATGTGATGGACCCGAGCTACCGCGAGGAAGCGGCCCGGTTGTTGGCCGCTATCGCTACGAGACGGCCCGGCCCAAGCGACGCAGCCGGCGGCGCCGCCGCGCGAGACGTCGCCGCGCCGCGGCTCGCAGTCCGTCGAACTCGTCGCGGATCTCGTCGCCGGCCTGTCGCACGCGGCGCGCCAGCCGCCGCCGCATCACCCGACCGCGCTCCGGTGCGACCAGCAGCGCGATCCCGGCGCCGATCAGGGCGCCCAGCACCAGGCCGCCCACGAAACCGACCATCCCGGTGGCGCCCTCGGCTCCCGCCTCCGCTTCCGCGTCCAGCTCGGCCTGCTCGTCGGACTGATCCTGCTCCTCATCGTATCGCATCAGTGGCTCCATGCTTCATCGTGTGCTCGACATCGGCGGCGCTCCGCGGAGCGCCGCCCGAGAGTAGCTCGTAGCCGGTGAGGGTCACCAGCACGTCGTCTTCGATCCGCACGCCGAGACGCTCCTCGGAAAGGTAGATCCCGGGCTCAATGGTCAGCACCATGCCCGCCTGGAGCGGCATCCGGTAGTCCCCCACGTCATGCACCCGCATCCCGAGCCAATGGCTCAGGCCGTGGACGAAGAAGGCATCGCAGGTCCGCGGCCGGCACAGGTCGCCACTGTGCTCCCGCAGGTAGCGCCGCGCGATGCCGTTGAGCTCGCCCACGGTGACCCCGGGTTTAACGGCCTCCAGGGCCGCCTGCTGCGTCGCCAGGACCAGCTCGTAGATCGCACGCTGGCGCGGGGTGAAGCGGCCGTTGGCCGGCACGGTACGGGTCACGTCCGCCGTGTACTGTCCGTACTCGGCCCCGATGTCCATCACCACCAGATCGCCGTCCTCGATGGTGCGCCGGTTGACGTCGTAGTGCAGCGTGGTACTGTTCGGCCCGCTGCCGATGATGGACGGGAATCCCACGCGATCGGCGCCCCGATCGCGGAAGACGTACTCCACGGTCGCCTCGATCTGATACTCCTTCATGCCGGGCTTCATGGCCCGCATCGCCGCCAGCTGCGCCTCCACGGTGATCTCGATGGCGCGCCGCAGCCGGGCGATCTCGTCGGCATCCTTCACCAGCCGCATGCTGTCGAGCACCGGCGCCAGGTTCACGAGATCCCGGCGGCCCTGCCGGGCCCAGGTGGCGGCCACCGCGCTGTCGGAGGCCGGTCCCCGCGCCACCGTGTAGATCGGCCCGGAGGCGAGCGCCAACTCCACGGCGCGGACCGAGTCCAGCGCCTCCGTGGAGAGCACGGTGGGGATCCCACTCAACCGGGACGCCTCCGGCCCGGGGCCCAGGCGCAACCCCGTCCACGCTTCCTGAGCCGGATCCCGCGGCGGCAGGAACAGGACGGTGCGCTGCGGCGCGTCCGCGGGCCGCGTCAGGAGCAGCACCGCCTCCGGCGTCTCCAGTCCGGTGAGATAGAAGAAGTCGTCGTCCTGGCGGAAATCGCTGTCCTGGAGGACGTCGGTTTCCAGGTCCCGGGACCCGGCCGACGGCACGATCACGATCCCGGGCGGCAGCCTCGAGAACAGCGCGTCGCGGCGAGCGGTCGTCGCCGCCAGGTTGACCGGCCGGCCGGCCCCGGGAAGCTCGGCCACAGGCTCGCGGGCCGGAGGCAGCGATTGCGCCGCCAGCGGCGCCGCGACGAACCACAGCGCAAGGGCTTTCACGGGGCCCAATTGTAACCGCCTTGACGCGTCTCCGTCGAGAGCGCCAACTTCCGGCCCATGAACGACGACCTCGCCCGGCTCCAAGGGCGCGTCCAGGAGCTGGAACAAGAGCGCAAGCATCTGCTGGCGGTCATCGAGATCCTCGAGGAGATCTCCGGTACGCTCCACTTCGTGGACATCCTCCAGGCTATTACCCGCAAGCTGGGGGAAGCGTTCGGCCTGGACCGGTGCTCCATCTTCCTGGCGGAGCGCGGCGGCACCAAGGCCCGCCTGGTCGCGTCATACGAGGACCCGAGCATCCGGAACTACGTGGTGGACCTCGAGCGCTACCCGGAGCTCAAGCGCGCCCTGCAATCGGGCGAAACCGTCTTCATCCCCGACGCGGCGGCCGACCCTAACCTCAAGCACGTCAAGAGCTCTCTCGCCACCCGCAAAGTCAAGTCCATGACCGTGGTGCCGATCACGTGGCGCGGCGTGGCCATCGGCGCGATTTTCCTGCGCACCTTCCGCGACGGCCCGGCCTTCTCGGACGCCGACGTGCGGTTCACCCAGGTGGTGGGCAGCCTCACCGCCAAGGCGCTGCGCAACGCGTACCGCTACGAGCGCTTGGCCGAGCGGCAGTCCGAGCCCCTGGCGCAGGGCCGTCAGGCCGAGACGGAGCGCATCGCGCTGATCAGCTTCCTCAAACGCTTCCTCGACGCGTTCCACCAGCGAGACGGCACCAGCGCCGAAGGCCTCCTGCCGCAGTCCTCGGGCGAGGAGCTGGACCGGCTGGTCGAGATCGCCATGGCCGTGGTCGCCGAGGAGGGCAAGGGCCGCTGACCCGCGATCCCGCCGTCACGGCCGCCGAGCGGCGCGCGGCCGAGCTTCGCCGCATCCTCAACCGCGCCAATTACGCCTACTACGTGCTCGACGCGCCGGAGATGTCCGACGCGGAATATGATCGCCTGTTTCGCGAGCTGGCGGACCTGGAGCGCGCCCATCCCCACCTCCGGGCGCCAGATTCGCCCACCCACCGGATCGGCGCCGAGCCGGCGCAGCAGTTCACGAAGCATCGGCACCTCGTGCCGATGCTCTCGCTCGCCAACGCCTTCAGCGAGGAGGAGCTGGCGGAGTGGGAGGATCGCATCGCGCGGCTGGTCCCGGAGGTCCGGCGGGCTGGGTATACGCTGGAGGTCAAGATCGACGGCGCCGCCGTGAGCCTCACCTACCGGAACGGCGTGCTGGCGATCGGCGCCACGCGCGGCAATGGGTCCGAGGGGGAGGACGTCACGGCGAATCTCCGCACGGTGCTCGATCTCCCGCTCAGGCTCCAGGGGACGGGGTGGCCCGCCTTGATGGAGGTCCGGGGCGAGGTCTATCTGCCGAAATCCCGTTTCGCGAAGCTGAACCAGGAGCGCGAGGCCCGGGGCGAGCCGCCCTTCGCCAACCCTCGGAACGCGGCCGCGGGCGCGCTCCGCCAACTGGACTCCAAGGTAACCCGCGGCCGCGGTTTGCGGTTGTTCTGCTTCCACGTCGAGGCGCCCGGTGCGAAGCGACCCTTCGAGACCCAGCATGAGCTCCTCGAGCGGCTCACCGCCTGGGGGTTTCCGGTGGAACCGCACCACCAGCTGGCGCCCGACCTCTCGCAGGCCCATCGAGCGATCGCCAAGCTGGAGACGCTGTTGGAGGGCCTCGACTACGGCGCCGACGGCGTCGTGGTCAAGGTGAACCGCCTGGCGCTTCACGCGGAGCTGGGTGTGGTGGGGGACCGGGAGCCGCGCTGGGCCATGGCCCGCAAGTTCGCCCCCGAGGTCGCGGTGACGAAGCTGCTGGACATCCAGATCAACGTGGGCCGCACCGGCAGCCTCAACCCGTTCGCCGTGCTCGAGCCGGTGGAGGTCACCGGCGTCACCGTTTCCAACGCCACGCTGCACAACTTCGATCTCATCGAAGCCAAGGACATTCGAGTGGGAGATTGGGTGGAGGTGACCCGCGCGGGTGAGGTCATTCCCCAGGTGCTGGGGCCCGTGCGGGAGCGCCGCACCGGCTCGGAAACGAAGTTCGAGCTGCCGGCGCGCTGTCCCGTGTGTCACTCCAAAGTGGAGCGGCCGCAGGACGAGGTGATGGTCTACTGCCCCAACGTCTCCTGCCCGGGCCGCGTGCTGGAAGGCATCGTGCACTTCGCGTCGCGCGGGGCGATGGACATCCGGGGGTTGGGGTACGAGCGGGTCCGGGCGCTGCTCCACGCGGGATACATCGACAACGTGGCCGACCTGTACGACCGCGACAAGCTCAACCAGCAACAGCTCCTCGCGCTGGACGGCTTCGCGGAGAAGTCGGCCGGGCAGCTCATCGCCGCCATCGAGGCATCGAAACCGCGGCCCCTGTCCACCGTGCTGTTCGCGCTGGGGCCGCGACATGTCGGGTTTCAGGTCGCGCGACTGCTGGCCCGGCAGTTCACCACCATGGACCGGTTGGCGGAGGCTTCGGTCGACGAGATCAGCGCGGCGCACGGCGTGGGGCCCATCATCGCCGAAGCGGCGGCCGGCTTCTTCCGCGAGCCGAGGAACCGGCAGCTCATCGCCCGCCTCGCGGCGCTGGGCGTGAACCTGACGGAGCCGCACGCCGCGGCAGGCGGGCCGCTGGCCGGCCAGACCTACGTGATCACGGGCACCTTGCCCACCCTGTCCCGCGCACAGGCGCAGCAGGCGATCGAACAGGGGGGCGGCCGCGTCGTCGCCAGCGTGTCCAAGACGACCACCGCGGTGGTCGTCGGCAGCGACCCCGGGGGCAAGCTGGATCGAGCGCGTGAGTTGGGCGTGGCGCTGATCGACGAAGCGGAACTCTTGCGTCGCCTCGGGCGGCGTCTCTAACTTGGCGCAACTTCAATCGGCCTGGGGTGCATGGCGGGCGTAGTCGAGCTGAACGGCGATACGGTCGGCCTCGGGCGGAGCGGGTTCCAGGCGCTGCGGCAGGCGTTGCAGGCTTCCCTCGGGGACCAGGCGGCCGAGCGGCTGCAGGAAGCGGGCCACGCCGCGGGCCGCGACGTCTACCACTGTTTTCGCCGCTGGCTCAAGACCACCACCGGACTGGACGACCCCGGCGCGATCGCGGCCAGTGCGCTGGGCGGCGTCCTGTCTGATTTCTTCCAGGCGCTGGGCTGGGGCCCGATCTCGATGAACCGCGTCGGCTCCACGGGCATCGCGATGGACACCGCCGAGTGGGCCGAGGCGGATCCGGCGGCCCATGCTCCGTACCCCTCCTGCCATCTCTCGGCGGGGCTGCTCGCCGGGTTCATGGGCGCCCTCTCCCAGCAGCCCGTTTCGGTGATGGAAGTCGAATGCCGCAGCGCCGATCAGGCGCGCTGCCGGTTTCTGCTGGGCAAGCCGGAAGCCTTGGAAGCGGTGTATCAGGCGATGAGTGAGGGGCGGGACTACAGCTCGGTGCTTTAGAACTGTGAGACGTCAGAGGTGAGAAGTGACACGGTTGCGGCGACCTCTGCTGACGTCTCACATCTTACGTCTCACGTCTCACGGCCTTTCAGTCCATCTGCCGCGGCGCGAGCTCCCCGAGCCGGACCGCGTACTCCGGCCGCATCACGAATTCCCCGTCCACGATGATCTCCCGATCCCACGGGAGGATGATGAAGCTCTCGCTCGCCAGGGCGTAGAAGTCCGGCTCGTACGGGCCGGTCTTGAAGGAGACCGCGGTGCGGACGTCCGCCGGTCCGACCTTGCGCACCGCGGAGAGCGCCAGCTTCAGCGTCTCGCCGGAATCACAGGTTTCGTCTACCACCAGCACCCGGCGGCCCCGGATGAGTGGCGGTGGCGCGGTCACCAGCGTGGGGCGAGAACTTTCGCCGAAGCGGGTGACCGCCATGGACGCGAAGTCACGCTGGAGGATAGAGGCGACCACGGCTCCCGGGATCACGCCGGCCTTGGCGATCCCCAGCACGATCTCCGGGTCGCGGGCGGGTGGTGGAGGGGCTTTGGGACGCATGAGAAGCTCAACCTAGCACCGCGGCGAGACGGTGACAACCGGCCTCCGCCGCGTTGCTTGGGGCTAAGGCGAGCGGTATCTTGACGCTCCGTATGGGGTTCTGGAAACGCCTCTTCGGCCGCGATCGCTCCCGCGAGTTGAAGCCGCAGCGGCTGGATTACCTCAACGAAGCCCTGGCACTGGAACGGCAAGGCGATTACGACGCGGCGCTCACCTCGTACCGGCTGGCGTTGCGGGACCGCCCCAGCGACCTCAAGGTCCTCCAGAACATGGCGATCGCCTTTACCAAAACCAACCGCCACGACGACGCCATCCGCACCTACCGCCGCGCGCTGGAGATCGACGGGACCCTCGCCGGGGCCCACTACGGCCTGGCCTTCCTGCTGATCAAGCGCGGGGAGCGGGACCAAGCGGCGCGGCACCTCCGGGCGTTCCTGGCCCGGCCGCCTCGTGGTCCCGACGCCCAGAAGTGGATCGCGCACGCCCACCAGTCGCTGACCGAGCTGGGAGAAGCCGGCGTCTCGTGAGGCGGGCGGCCGCCGTGACCCTGCTGGCGACCGGGTGCACGCTGCTCGCGGGCGATCCGGACCGCATCATCGCGCTCGAGATCGTCGGTTCGACCCGGTACACCGTTCCGGTTGACGACACGCTGCACCTCAAGGCCCGAGCCCGAGCCGCCGATGGCGACACCGTGATCGGCGCCGCGATCGTGTGGGCCGTGCTCGACACCGGCACCGTCGGCATCGCGCTCGACACGGCGACCGGCACCGTCATTGGGCAGGCACCGGGTGACTGGCGCGTGCAAGCACGGGTCGAAGACATCCGCTCGGATCCCGTCACCATCACCGTGGTGGCCCCCGCCCCGTGACTGCTCCCCCCACCCTCAACCACCTGTTCTTCGACGCCGTCGAGCGGTTCAGCACCAAACGGGCGGCGTTGCGGTACAAGGTGGATGGCGGGTGGCGGGACATCTCGCACCAGGAGCTGGCCCGCCGAGTGTACCATGCGGCGCTGGGGCTCCACGAGTTCGGTATCCGGCCCGGCGATCGCGTCGCGATCTACTCGCACAACCGCCCGGAGTGGGCGATCGCCGATTACGCCTGTTTGACCGCGCGGTGCGCCGACGTGGCCATCTACCCCGCCCTGCCGGGCCCACAGATCGCATACCTCATCCGGGACTCCGGGGCCACCGCGATCTTCGTGGGTGATCGCGAGCAATACGAGCAGGTGCAAAGCGTGCGCGGCTCCCTGCCCCAGCTCAAGACCGTATTCATGTTCGGGCCGCCGCGCCAGGGCGACGACGTCATTCCCTTCCAGCAGCTCCTGCGCCACGGAGCCGCGGCCGAAGCCAAGTACCCCAGGTACCGGCAGGATGCGCTGGCCACCGCCCCGGACGACCTGGCCACGTTGATCTACACCTCCGGCACCACGGGCGAGCCCAAGGGCGTCATGCTCACGCACGCCAATTTCTGCGCCAACGTGGTCGCGGCGCTGCAGGTGGTACGCATCGGGCCCACCGACTCGTGCCTTTCTGCCCTACCGCTGGCGCACAGCTTCGAGCGCATGGCGGGCCACTACACGATGCTCCACGGCGGCGCCACGATCAACTACGCCGAGAGTCTCAACACCATCGCCCAGGACCTGCTCGAGGTGCGGCCCACCGTCGTGCTGCTGGTACCCCGGGTGTACGAGAAGATCTACGCCCGGGTCACCGAGGTGGCGATGGCGGGCGGCGCGGTGTCGCGGCGGGTCTTCTTCTGGGCCCGGCGGATCGGCGCCGGGTATGCCGACCTCAAGCTCGCTGGCCACGCCGTCCCGCTCGGCCTTCGGGTACGGCGGAGGATGGTGGACCGGCTGGTGTTCCGGAAGCTGCGGGCGCGGACCGGGGGGCGGATCCGCTTCTTCGTGTCGGGGGCCGCGCCGCTGGCGCCCGAGATCGCCAAGTTCTTCTATGCCGCCGGCCTGCCCGTCCTCGAAGGCTACGGACTCACCGAAACGTCACCGCTGGTGTCGGTCAACGCCCTCAAGGCCCTCAAGATTGGCACCGTGGGCCGTCCGGTGCCGAACGTCGAGGTGCGGATCGCGGAAGACGGAGAGATCCTGGTGCGGGGCCCCAACGTCATGCAGGGGTACTACCACAAGCCGCAGGCCACGGCCGAGGCGATCGACGCCCAGGGCTGGTTCCACACCGGCGACATCGGCGACCTGGACGCCGACGGTTTCCTCAGAATCACCGACCGGAAGAAGGACATCATCGTCACGGCGGGGGGCAAGAAGATCGCGCCCCAGCCGATCGAGAACCTGGTGCGCAACACCCCGTTCCTCAAGAACGCGGTGCTGATCGGCGACCAGCGGAAGTTCCCGGTGCTGCTGGTGGTCCCCGCCGTCGAGGCGCTGGTTGCCTGGGCGGCTCAGCGCGGGCTTCCCACCGACGACCTGGACCGGTTCCTGGAGCAGCCCGACGTGACGGCCAAGATCGAACGCGAGGCGATGATCAATCTCCGCGACCTGGCAAGCTTCGAGATGCCGAAGAAGATCGTGGTCATCAAGGACGATTTCACCATCGAGCGCGGCGAGCTGACCCCGACGTTGAAAGTCAAACGCGCGGTGGTGGAGAAGAAGTACCAAGCCCTGATCGACGCCGCCTACGCGGAGTAACGCGGAGCAACGTTGTCATTAAGCCCCTAGGACGCTTCACGTTTCCCGTTTCACGTTCCCCGTCTTCTGGCCCACCCACATTCCGCGCCCCACCGCGAGCTGATCGAGACCCGGCGCTGATACCGTTTCCGCGGCCGCGACCAAACGGAGGCCGGGGAGCAGGACCCGCGCGCCCTCGCTGATCCACGGTTCCCTGGCGGCCTCGCCGCCGAGCACCACACCCCGCGCCATGTTCTGACGCAGCGGAATGCGGCTGGGGTGGCGGAGAAGCGTGAGCACGGGCGACATCTCGACGCCCGCAGTGGCGTTCACGCCCACCAAGTGCACGCCGCCCATTCGCTCGGCGAGCGCGCCCGCCAGTCGCGCGGCAGAGCCGCCGAGCACGACAATCCCGCCTGGGCTGGCCAGACCGAGGAGTGACCAGATGACATCCGGATCGGCGTCTGCGGCGCCCCCGGCGCCGGCGCCGGCCCCTGCCGTCGCTGCCGTCTCTGCCGTCGCTGCCGTCTTTCCAAAGTGCACTACCCCCTGCGTGATCGGGTACTCCCGCCGGCAGACGGGACAGCCGACGATGCCGCGCACGATCATCCGTCCCGCCATCTCGTCGGGCGCCACGACGCAGAAACTCTCCTCGTGCGGTTCCGGGCAACGCAGGAATTCGGAGAGCTCGATGAACAACTATTCCAGCCAGCGCCCGCCATGCGCCAGGCGCAGAAACTCGTCCCGTGTCTTATGATCGTCCCGAAACGCGCCCCGCAACGCACTGGTCACGGTCTTGGAGTTCTGCTTCTCGACGCCGCGCATCATCATGCAGAGGTGGTAGGCTTCGATCACGACGCCCACCCCGAGCGGATCGAGCACCCGCATGAGCGCATCCGCGATGTCGTCCGTCATGCGCTCCTGCACCTGGAGCCGGCGCGCGAACACGTCCACGATCCGCGGAATCTTGGACAGCCCGATGATCTTGCCATTGGGCAGGTACGCCACGTGGGCTTTGCCGAAGAACGGCAGCAGGTGGTGCTCGCACAGCGAATAGATCTCGATATCCCGCACCAGCACCATGCTCTCGTGCCGTTCCTCGAACACGGCGCCGGCGACCACGTCCTCCACGCACGTGGTATACCCTCTGGTGAGCCATTTGAGCGACTCGTCCACCCGCCCCGGCGTGTCGCGCAGTCCCTGGCGCTCCGCGTTCTCGCCCAGGACCTCGAGCATCTGCCGCACCAGCGGCGCCAGGGACGTTGCCCGTGGGTCCACCCGGTGGAGGCGACGGGTCGAGAGGTCGAGCGGGTCCTGCGGCTCTCGTTTGTGCGATGGTTTCGCCATGGGTGCAGGGTAGCTGCGCCCCGGAGCAGCGTCAAGCGACGGCGCCGGAACGAAGACCGCCGGCACACGCGAGCGTGCACCGGCGGGGGCATGTACCGAACCTGAAGGAGGTCACTGAAGCCCGATCGAAAGGCACCGCGCCCTTACCGAGGCTCTTGCCTTCCCCCAGCGGGGGCCTGACATCGGCCGCAGCCGCGGACGCGTCATCGAGCTATGTTGGCTCAGTACGCTGTTCCGTCAGATCCGCATGCCGACGCGAATATAGGACCGGCCCCCGAAGCCATCAAGAGCGGCTTTTCTTCGGCTTTGACTGCCCCCTTGCGCCCGCGTAACCTTGGCGACATGAGCCAGCCGGTTCCGGACGCACAGCGGCGAACGTTGCAGGCGATCCGCGATCTGCTGGCGGCGCGCGACATCCGCTTCCGTGAGCTCCACCACGAACCCACCTACACGTCGGAGCAGTCGGCGGCCGCGCGGGGGGAAAGCGTGGAGATCGGCGGGAAGGCCATCGTCATGAAAGTGGACGAGGCCTTTCATCTCTTCGTCTTGTCGGCCGCCCGCTCGGTGGACTCGGCCGCGGTGCGCCGGCAGCTGAACGCGCGGCGCTCGCGGTTCGCCACGCCGGATGAGCTGCGCCAGCTAACCGGGCTGGTGCCGGGCTCGGTCCCGCCGTTTGGCCGCCCCGTGCTGGATCTGGATCTCTATGCGGACGAGGCGATGCTCGCCAACGAGCGCATCGCCTTCAATGCCGGCTCGCTCACCGACTCCATCATCCTGGCGATGCCGGACTACCTCGGCGTCGCCGCCCCCGTGATGTTCCCGTTCTCGAAGCCCGCGTCCTGATCACTCGCGCCCCAGGAACGCCTCCACCGCCCGGACCACCTGCTCGGGGCAATCCACGGGCGCGAGGTGACCGCAACGTTGGAGCGTGACCCGCCGAGCACCGCGGACCTCCTGAACCAGAGGGTCTGCGACCTTCGGCGCGTAGGTGAGGTCCGAGTCACCCACCACCACCAGCAATGGTGCGGAGAGGCGGTCGAGTCGCTCGGTCGCCGGAGGACTCGCGCGCACAAGGCCCAGAGCGTCGAACACCTCCAGGAGGTCCCGCTCCCACGAGACGGGTCCGCCGGGATCGGTGGACCGGCCGTGGAGCCGGAGGTCCATGACCACGACCCGCCGTCCCTCGGCGAGCGGAGGCGCGATCCAATCAAATGACCTGCTGTCCAGGTTGGAACCGTGGACCAACAGCAGCGCGGCCCCCTGTCCTCGCTGGGCATACCAGAGACCGCTGGCCGTGCGCGCCGAATCGGTTTGGGCGACGCCTGCCCCGTTCAGGAAGGCGATCAACGTGAGCAGGAGCGCGCCGCGACTGGCCATGGCTAGTGCCGTTCCAACATGTTTCGCCCAAGGGTTCGCCCGGTGCGGACATTAGCCCCAACAAGTCGGAACGGCACTAGTGATCGCGCTTCCGGCGCGTGTCCCAGCGGTGCGCCGCAATGACCGCCGCCGCGAACACCACCAGGAACAACAGGCCCGGGAGCAGGTAAGGGTTCACCGGATTGTCCATGAGGCAACGCTCCGTTGCGATGAGGGATGCGACTGGATTCGGTTCCCGAAAGATACGTCAGCTGGCTCGGCGACGGCGCGGGAGCGGATACCGAATCACGAAGAGACTAAGGGCCCAGGCGCCCGGGGGAACGGCGGCGCGGCGGTGAGGACGCGGGGCTACGTTTGCTCCTGTGCGCACCCGTCCCCTGGGGCCCGACGCCCCTGCGGTCTCGAGCATCGGCTTCGGTGGCATGCCGCTCTCCATTTCCGGCCGGCCTTCGGAGGAACAAGCCATCCGGACCATTCACGCCGCGCTGGACGCCGGCGCCACGCTCATCGATACAGCGGACGTCTATTGTCTGGATGACAACGACCTGGGGCACAACGAACGACTGATCGCCAAGGCGCTCGGGTCCTGGCCGGGGCCCCGGGACCACCTCATCGTGGCGACCAAGGGCGGTCTCACTCGACCCGGCGGCCGCTGGGAGCGACACGGGCACCCCGACCACCTGCGCCGGGCTTGCGATCGCTCACTCCGGGCGCTGGGCGTGGAGCGGATTGACCTCTATCAATTTCACGCGCCCGATTCGCGGGTCTCCTTCCTCGAAAGCGTGGGCGCGCTGGCCCAGCTCAGGACGCAGGGAAAAGTCCGCTGGGTGGGGCTGTCCAACGTGTCGGTTCCGGAGATCGAGGACGCGAGCCGGCTGGTGCCGATCACCACGGTCCAGAATCGCCTGAGCCCATTCTTTCGCGAAGCCCTTCGTGACGGTGTGGTCGCCCACTGTGCCGAGCAAAGGATCGGCTTTCTGGCGTACAGCCCGGTGGGCGGAGGACGCCTCAACCGCAAGCTCCCGGGCCACCCCGTGCTCCGACCCATCGCCGAACGGCTCGGCGCCTCGACCCACGCGGTAACGTTGGCGTGGGTGCTAGCCCAGGGCGCCACCGTGATCCCGATACCGGGAAGTCGGACGCCGGAGCACGCACGAGACGCGATCGCGGCGGCCGATCTGCCGCTGGCGCCGGAAGACCTGACGGCGATTGACCGGGCCGTGTTCCGGACGGACTAGGGCCGGCGTCGGTCCACGAATCAGGGCTGCCTTCGACATTAGGACAACACGTGGTTAGCGGGATCCGCACGACTACCGACGGTGGATCTGCCCGCGCCAAGTTTGCCCCCGCCCGCCCCCCGCCGTAGCCTTAGTCATGCCGCGCGCCGCGTTGCTCGTCGCCCTCGTGGCAGCCCTCCACCTGGCCGGGAACCTGACCGCCCAAACCAGCGGACTGGATCGGGCCGCCATCGCCCGCGCCGTCGTGGCGCGCATGGCCTTGAAGCCGGGCGAGAAGGTCCTCTTCGTGGGCCGGCCGGGTGTGTTTGATACGCTCACCGCCTTCATCCGTCAGGAAACCCAACGCGCCGGCGGTCAGGACATGGGTGTCTATGCCACCGGCCCCGGTGAGCCGGGGGACTGGCACACCCCCTTCACCCGGGGCTCGCGCGGCGCCTCGCGCGCCGAGCTGGCCGAGTACCTGGGGGGCGTGGGCCTCGCGGTGATGATGCCCGGCGCGAGCACCTCGGACACCGCCTACGCCGCCATGCAGGACGTGCTGCGGACCGGCCGGGGCCGGACCATCCACTTCCATTGGGCCGGGGCCTACGATCTCGAAGGCCGTCCGCTGCGGCTTACGGACCGCATCAGCCAGGTGTACCAGCGGGCGATCGTGGAAACCGACTACCAATGGCTGGCGGAGGTCCAGCGTCGCTTCGAGCAGGCGATGCGGGGCCAGGTGGTGCGCGTCACCACGCCCGCCGGCACCGACCTCAGGTTCGAGATCCGCAACCGGCCGGTGACGCGCATGGATGGTGACGCGTCCGCGGCCCGCGCCGCCCAAGCACGCAACCTGGTGGATCGGGAGGTCGAGCTGCCGGCCGGAGCCATTCGGGTGGCACCCCTGGAGCGGAGTGTCCGCGGTACCATCGTCTTCCCGCCCAGTTGGTGGGGCGGCACCCGCGTCGAGGGACTGGTCCTGAGCTTCGACCGTGGCCGCGTGACCGGTTTCCAGGCACCCACCGGACGCGACGCCGTCGCCGCCGAGTTGGGACCCGCGGACGGCCCGGGGCGCGCCTTCCGCGAGTTCGCCCTGGGGTTCAACCCGCTGCTCGCCGTGCCCGGCGACGATCCGCCGTGGATTCCTTATTATGGCTACGGCGCGGGCGTGGTCCGGCTGTCCCTGGGCGATAACACGGAACTGGGCGGCACGGTGAGGGGCGGGTACGTCCGCTGGAACTTCTTCGCCGACGCCACGGTAACCGTGGGGACCGAGGTCTGGGTGAAAGACGGCCACCTCATCACACCGTGAACCGGTGAACCGCTACTTCCTGCTCGCACTGGTGTCCCTGGCCCTCTGGGCGGTGCTGGCCTTCGCCCTGGCGATCCCGTCGGGATGGGTGCACGGTCCCTTGGCCCTTGGCGTGGTCTTGATCGCGGTGGGCATTGTGAGGGCTGACGAGAAGGCGCGCCCCCGGTGAGCGTTGTCCGCTTTCCGTTGTCCGTAAAGGCAGTTACGGATAACGGGTAACGGAAAACGGCTTTCTCAGATTTCCCAGTTCGAAAACAGCACGCCGCCACCACCCAGCACCGTCTCCCCGTACCCGTCCAACCACATCCTCAGGTCCGTCCACCGAGCCCGGTAGCCTCGCTCGATCAAATAGCGGTACGCCCGGTGGTATCCCGTCTGGCACCGCACCGCCACGCGACGGAGCTTGTGCTTGGCCGCGCAGGACTCCAGCGCCACGATCAGTTTGTCGAACGTCTCGAGCGAGTCCGCGTACAGCTTGAGCACCCGCAGCTCGTCGCCGGGCCGTGCCTCGGCCAGCGGCACCGAGTGGTACAGCGCGAACGCCGTCACCTCGCTGCCGGAGCCGATCACCACGGTGTCGCCCAGGCTCAGCTGAGAGGTAAGCTCCAGCTCGCGCAGGAAATCGTATCCGGGCAACCCGCCCTCCAACGCCTCCCGCAGCCGGGGCAACCACGTCGTCCGCTCGCGCTGGGACAGCTCGCTCAGCCGGGTGAACCGCCCCCGCACGCTCCGCTGCACGTCCCCGGTGAGCGTGATGGTGAGATGGCCGGGGACGAACCCCAGCTTGCTGTAGAACCCGATGTTCTCGACGGTCCGCGGCATGGTCTCGAGCCCGATGACCCTCACCCGCTGCTCCACCAGCCACTCCACCGCCGAGCGGATGATCGCCTTGCCCAGGCCCAGCCCCTGCCGGTCCGGACGCACCGCCAGTGGCCCCATCCAGCCTTCCACCCCGCTGTGGTGGGCCACGTTGAACGCCACCAGGTCGCCGCGCTCGTCGGTCCAGGCCATGGCCCCGTCGCCCGCATCACGCAGCGCGTAGCGCCAGACGTCCGGGTTCAGCTGCGGGACCCGCACGCCCACCAGCCCGTCCTTGCGATACCGGTCCGTGAACGCGTCCGCAAACAGCCGGTTGAGCGGTCCGATCTCCGACTCAACCAGTTGCCTGGGGCCCTGGACTACGCGGTCAGGCTGCCACATCCTGCAGCGGTCCGTCCTCCTCGGTGACCACGGCACCCCGATTGGGGTCGAACGAGACGCGGAGCGAGCGATCCACGCCGGCCCGCATCGCCTCGACATGCGTGAGGATCACGACCTGCGGGAACCGATCCCCCAGGTGCCGGAGCAGCGCCAGGACATGCTCCCGGCGCTCCTCATCTAAGCTGGCGAACACTTCGTCCAGCACAAGCAGGCTCAGGGGCTGGCCCGCCCGCTCGGCCACCATCTGGCTGATCGCTAACCGGAGGACGAGATTGGCGATGTCCTCCTCCCCTCCGGAGATGACCGGTTTGGCCAGGCCGTCTTCCAGAACCAGGATCTGGTATTCCTCGTCCAGCTCCAGCTCGTGGTATCGGCCGTTGGTGAGCTCGGCCAGGAACGTCGAGGCGATCTCCGACAGCTCGGGACGCAGCTGCGCGTTGAGGTCGGTCCGAATGTCGCCAAACGCGCGATCCAGCTCGTCGTGCAGCCGGAGCTCCGTCTTGAGCTCCACCAGCCGCGCCGCCCGCGCCGCTCGTTCCGCCAGGCGTCGCTCCGCCACCTCGACCAACTGCTGGGCCGCCCGCTCGTCACCCCGCACGGTGGACAGCTCCAGTTCCACGTCCCGCACCGCCCGCTCCGCCGCCTCGTAGCGCTCGCGCGCCTCGACGAACGCCTCCTCGCTGAACCCCGCATCCGCGATGGCCGCCGACAGTTGCTTGAGGTGCGTTTCCCGATCGGTCAATTCGCGATCCGCCACCTCCGCCTCGGCCACCAACCGCCCGGCGCGGTCCGCCTGGACCCGGAGCGCGGCCTCCAGGACGATCGTCGGCTCCAGCCCCCGAAGCTCGATCCGGACCGCTTCATGGCGATCCGCATCGTAGCGATCGGGGAGCGAGGCGATCTCCCGCTCCAGCGAGGCCCGCCGCTCCCCCAGTCGCCTCGACTCCCGCGCCATTTCGTCGCGATCCCGCACCCGCTCCCGCGCCCGCGCCGCCTGCTGCACCAGGTCCTCGACCCGCGACGCCGCGCTCCGCCTGCGCGCCTCCGCGTCACGCACCTCGTCCGGCTCCGGGGTCAATTGCTCGACCCGCTGGCTGTAGTACTTGCCGTTGAGCTCCAGCTCCTCGAGTTGGCGCGCCAACGTGCCCAGCACCGCCTCATACTCCGCGCCCAGCGGGCGCAGGCAGGTGGGGCAGGTGCCGTCGGGGCCCGCCTGCTGGATCCCCTGGCGGTGCGCCCGCAACTCCTTGTACTGATCCCGCGCCTGGTCGAGCTTGGTCTGGGCCTCCTGCTTGTCCTGCACCCACGCGGTTCGGGCCTTCTCGTCGACGGCCTGGGCCTGCTTGAGCGCGGCGTGCGCCGCGGCGAGCTCCTGCTCGCTCCGCTGCTGGTGCTGGTCTACCGACTCGAGGTCGCGCAGTCGCACCTCGGCCCGCTCGATCTGACTGGCCACCTCTTTGAGCTGCCCCGAGAGGTCCCGCCGCCGATCCGCCGCCTGGGCTTCGCGCTCCAGGCGGTCCAGCTCCTGGCGCAGGCTTCCCACCACCTGCAGCCTGGGGGAGATCTCTCGCAGCCCCTTCTGCGCCTCGAGCGCCTGCGCCAGCTCCCGGTCCAGGCGTTCGAACTCGCGCCGTGCTTCCTCCACGCGCTGCTCCGCCAGCCGCCGCTCCCCGTCCAGGGACATCACCGACTCGCGCAAGCTCACCATGCGCGACCACGCCGGGCCCTCTGCGCCCAGCCGGCGTTCGGCCGCCGCCTTCAAGCGCTCCGCCTCGCGCACCCGCCGCCGGGCGGCGTCCAGCCGCTCCTGGGTGCCGACCCGCTCCTGGTGCAGCGTCTCCTCGTCCGTCAGGCCCTGTTCCAGCCCTGCCTGCTCCGCCCGGAGCTCCGAGCGCCGCGCGCGCAGCGCGTCCTGCGCCTCGCGCAGCTTCTCGTACCCCAGGATCCGCGACAAGAAGCGCGCCCGATCGGCCGGCCCCAGGCGGGCCATAACCGCCAGCTCTTTTTGATTCGTGAAATAGGTGTTGAAGAACTCGTCGCGGCGCATGCCCAGCACCCGCTCCAACCGCGCCGTCACTTCCTGCTGGCTGTTCGCCACCGGCCGATCGCCCGCGTCCTGATACAGCTCCGCCTGATACAGCCCGCGCACCACGCGATACTGGTGCGCGCCGACCCCGAACTCCAGCTCGACCCGCACCGGAGCCCGCGCCGGCGCGCGGTTCCACCGCAGGAACTCGCGGCTCCCCCGCGCCGCGGGCGCGCCGTACAGGGCCCAGGCGATGGCCTCCAGCAAGGTGGTCTTCCCCGCTCCGTTGGGCCCGATGATCGCGGTGATGCCGGGGCCGAACGTGAGATCGCTGTCCACGTGCTGCCGGAAGTTGACCAGCTTCAGGCGGTGGAGCCGCATCAGGGCTCGGGCGCCTCGCGCTCTACCCGCTCCAGGTAGGATCGCGCCAGCGCCAGGAGGCGCTGGCGATCGAGCTGTGCCTCCAGCGGCCGGCGCGACAGCACGTCCTCGACGATATCCGCCAAGCTGCGTCGCGACCCCGGCCCGCCGACCCCCACCTCGCGCCGCGGCGGGGGCCGCCGGATGTCCAGGTGGTAATGCAATGCCCGCGCCTTGAATTCTCGGACCCGGGCATGATCCAGGTCCCGCGCCACGTAGCGCGGCACGTTCCACACCAGCTGCCGCACCACCTGCTCGTCGATCCCTCCCGGGATGGCCGTGACGCGCTCGCACACGAGAGCGTCGAGCCGCTCCGCGGGCACCCCGGCCCCTTCGATGGGTTCCAGGTCGATCACCCGGCGGGCCAATGCCACCGGCCGGAACTCCACGCGCAGGCGCGCGCCCAGCTCGACCAGCAACCAGCCTTTCTGGCCACACCGCCCGTCCCGCTCTTCGTCACGCAACTCGCCCCATGGGTTGGGGCTCACGTACTCCAGGGCGCCCGCGTACCACGCGTTCTCTCGAACCCGGTGCGCCACGTGATAGTGTCCCAGCGCCACGTAATCCCAGCGCTCCGGGTTCAGCTCCCCGGGCTCGATGGGCGGACCCGCGTGATCGTACCACCACTCGTCCCCCGGTAAGAGCCCGGCGAGCCGCCCGTGCACCACCAGCACGTTGCGGCCGGCATCCCCGCTGGGGACCAGCCGGGGCCGGGCGCTCACCGCCGCCGCGTACGGCACGCAGAACACCGAGAGGTCCAGCTGCTCGAAGCGCAGGTACCGCGGCTCCTGGGGGACGGCCACCACGCCCGGCAGCGCCTCGAACAGCTTGAGAATGGTGCCGGTTTCCACCGAGCGCGGGGTGTCGTGGTTGCCGCCGATCAGCACGATGGGCGCCTCCGGCAGTCCCTCGCGGAGGCGGCGGAATTGGTTGAAGGAATCCAGGATGGCGGCGTTGACGGGGCGAACCGAGTGAAACAGATCGCCCGCCACGACCACGAGGTCGGGGCGGGCGGCGATCACGTCGTCCAGGGCGCGACGGAACGCCTGCGCCACGTCCGCCTCGCGCTGGTTGATCCCCTGCGGGGTCTGACGGTGATACTGGCGAAATCCCAGGTGAACGTCGGCGAGATGCGCGATCCTCACAACCGCACTTGCAGCCTGCTCGATAGCGTCCAGTGGATCTCGGCCATCCGCGGCGTCCCCGCGGCGGTGCGGCTCTGCAGGCGCCCCACCAGCCTGGCCTGACTCGCCCCCGAGACGTACCCGTTCCATCCGGTGGACCACACCAGGCTGGCCGCCTGCGAGCCCACCAGCTCCACCGTGGCGCTGTCGCCGGCATCCACCGCCGGCAGGGTCGCCGAGGGGAGCGTCTGCAGCACGGTGAAGTACATCAGCGAGTCTGCCGGCCGGACCGTGACGGAGTCCAGCCTGACCGTGGCGGGAGCGATGAGGGAGTCGCGGATCGCGATGTCCAGCAACTGGCCCAGCTGGGCCGGCAGCCGATACACCGTGGTCACCGTCCAAGTATCTCCGGGCGACACCGGACGGTCCGGCAGCTCGACCCCCCGCCAGGACGCGATGCCTCCGTTCGCGACCGGATCCGCCGGAAGGCCACCGCCGGTCCCTCCCGCCGGGCGCAGCCGCGCGTCCACCGTCACCCGCGCCGCGTCCTGCGCGGCTCCGAACCACACGTCTTCCTTCCAGTTCTGCCCCACCAGCCGGGCCCGCGTCTTGAGGGAGTCGTAGCGCACCTCGACCACGTAGCCGCCGGCCTGGGCTTCGAGGATGCGGTGGGTGACGCCGGCGAGAGCCGTCATCTCGCCCATCACGCTGTCGCCGATCCGTTGGCCCGCCTCGTTGATTTCGTGAAACACCATGGTGCCGCGCGCCGAGGTGATGGTGCGCACCGCCGCGCCGGGGGAAGCCCCGAACTGAATCGAGACGGGTTGCTGCCCGGCGAGGCTGCCGGCGCTGACGACCGCCCCCACCACCCCATACAGGACGCGGCTGACGCTACTGGCTCGCATACGGATCCTCCAGCGAGGAAAGAGGTCGGACGCCTGGCGCCACTTGGTCCCGCCCTTCGCGGGCCACCCGCGGGCCCAGGCGTGCCCGGAAGAAGCTCACCGGATCGTCGGGCTGGGCGCGGCGGGTGGCCAGCAGAGCCCGCCGCACATCGTCCTGGTCTCGGTCCGCGATCAGATCGCGCACCGTGGCGGCGGCCACCCGGCGGTCCAACGCCGCCAGCTGTCGCGTCACCGCCTCGTCAAACGCCGCGTCGGCGGCCGGCGGGAACCGGTCCAGCCCCTCGCCGCCCAGCAGCACAGGCGGGCGGGGAAACCGGACGAACACGGGCTGCGTGAAGTGCGGGTGGCGCACCATCAACTCCCCCTTGGGGAGCGTCGCCAGCTTGATCTTGGTCGCGGGCGACAAGCCCTGATACCCCGCCGTCCCCAGCTCGTCCAGGTCGCTGCGGCCGAAGATCGCCGTCGCGGCGTTGCCGACCACGCGACGGTGCACCTGGGAGCGGAACTGCTGGGCGCCGAACAGCACCAGGCCCAAATAGCGCCCGCGCTCGGCGATGTCCAGCAACATCTCCCGGACGTAGCTCTCGGGGCCATCCGCCGGCGCGTACTTGTTCAGCTCGTCCACCAGCACGATGACGTGCTCCACGCCCAGGTCGCGGCGCTCCAGATGCTCCCGCAGCTTGGAGACCACTCGCGTGAACACCAGATCCTGGGCCAGCTGATCGGTGCCCGCAAGGTCCAGCACGTACACCGCGCGATCCTCGAATGCGCCGAACGGCAGATCGTTGGACGAGCCGTCGTCCGCCACCAGCCCACGGCACCTCACCGAGATGTTGAGCAGCCGGTTCCGCACCTTGCGCATCGTGGCGACGTGGTGCGTCCTCCACATGTCGCTCCGACCGCCCTTCTGCTCCAGCCCGTCGAAGATGGCGCGGAACAGGCGGTCCAGATCCGCGAAGCTCGTCACCCGGTGCACCCCGCCCCAGTCGTCGGCGAATTCCCTCCCAATCACCCGGTCTCCCAGGAAATCGATGAAGGCGTCCGCCTTGGCGTCGATGTCCTCCCGGTTGAGCAGGACTTCGGCGTACTCCAGGACCTCCGGCAAGCCCCACACCAGCGGCTGGACCGAGGATCGGAGCTCCTCGTGGGAGCGCAGGGTGTTGAGGTTCACGCCGTCCGGCTTGAACGGCGCGAAGTAGCGCGTTCGGGCGAACGGCCGGGGTTCGAGTCCCAGGGCCCGGTACATCGCCCCATCCGGCTCGCTCAGCGACGCCGCCTGGTCCAGAAAGCACAGATCGCCGCCCTTGACGTTGAAGCAGACCGCGGCGATGGTGCCCTTCGAACGGGGAAAGCACTGGAAGGCGCCGGCCAGCAGGAACACCATAGCGCTGGTCTTGGTGGCCAGCCCCGAGACCCCTCCCACATTGAGGTGCGCCGCTTCGGGCCCCACCAGGAAATCCGGATCCAGCTGCACCGGCGCCCGCGATGCCTCGCTCCCATACAACCCCACCGGCAACCCCGCCGAGTACGCGTCCATCCGGAGCGCCACCGCGACGTCCTCCGGCGCGGCCAGATACACGTCCGCGATCGGCACCGGCCGGAGCGGCTCAGGGGGGACTTGCCGGAGCACGGAGGCGGTCCACAGGATGGTTTCCCGTTTCCCGTTTCCCGTTTCCCCGTCCGCTTCGTACGCTCGTCCGTCAGTCACGACCGCATACACCCGCCGTCCGCCGTCGCCGCTTACCCGCACCAGCGCGCCAATGCCGACCGCGTCCTCATCGGCCGCCGCACGAAACCGGAACTCGTGTGGCGTGGCCGGCGTGGCCTCCGTCGCCACCACGCGCCCGATGCCGGCGCCCCGCTTCATTCCGCCACCTTCACGCCGACCACCAGGCCGTCCCGCACCGGAATGACGGCAGCCGCGAGCCGGGCGTCGCTCGCCGCGAGCCGGTTGAACGCCCGCACCCCCTCGACGTCGGCCGCGGTGTCGCGCGGGTCCGTCACCCGTCCGTTGAAGAAGGCATTGTCGCACAAGAGCAGGCCGCCCCGCCGGAGCAGCCGCATCGCCTGCCGGTAGTACTGTTCCAGCGGCTCCTTGTCCGCGTCCACGAAGACCGCGTCGTACCCCGGCCGGAGCGTGGGCAGCACCTCGAGCGCGCGGCCCTCGATGAGCTGAACCCGGTGCGCCACGCCCGCTCGTTCGAACGCCCGCCGTGCCGCCGCCGCGTGCTTCGGGTCCGCCTCGATCGTCGTGAGCATGCCTCCCGCGGACAGCGCCCGAGCCATCCACACGCCGCTGTAGCCCGCCAGCGTGCCGATCTCCAGCACGCGCCGGGCGCCGATGGCCGTGAGCAGCACCGCGAGGATCTTGCCCTCGTCCGGCGAGACGGCGATGTCGGGCAGTCCTTCGCGCTCCGGCAGCGCGCGGATCTCGTGGAGCGCGGCGTCCTCCGGCGCGAACAGCTGCTCGGCGTAGGCGAGGAGCTGCTCGTTGACGGTCATCGCCGCGTCAGACGCCTTCTTCGACGTGCGGGAACGGCGGCACTTGGAGCAACCAGAAGCCGGCGATCTGGCTGGCCTCATCCAGCTCCAGCACGAGGTTTTCCGCCACCTGAATCAGCTTCACCCGGCGCGGCGGACCGACCCGGAGATGGATGGTCGAGTCGTCCGGGGTTTTCTCCGCCACCATGTGCGTGTCCACTTCGACCGCCGCGATCCCCGGCTGCGACGGCCTGGCCGGAAGGATCAGCCGACCACGTTCCGCTGCGGCCGGCGCGGTGAGGCCGGGCACCGTCTGAGTCTCGGGCCACACCACCACCTCGAGTCCCCGGAGCCGCCCCCCCGCCACATCCAGCACCGCGAACGAGCCATCGGGGCCCTCGAGCTCCACCGTACCGGTCAGCCCTTCGGCCTTGCCGGCCCCCTTGAAGTGGCCCGAGAGAATCTCGGTCTCCCGGTCCCACTTGAAGGTGACCGTGGGCAGTTTCCCGCTCAGGGGCTCGACCCGAGCCGCGAATCCCATGGACGCATTCCAGCAAAGTTACGAGTTGGGGTCAGAATACCGAGCGCCCCGGACCGGGGCAAGGCGCCAGGCTCGTGGCTCAGACGGCGAGGGCGCCGGTGGGTCCCTCCGGTCGCTGCAGTGCTGGCACCGGACCTTGCCCCTCGGGCGATGCCCGCCGCCCTGACGCGCCCGTCGGGACCCACCGGCGCCCTCACCGTCTGAGCCACGGCATTACCGCCCGGCCCGTACCGATTCCCGCTTCCGGGCGAACTGGGTGATCCGCTCCAGCGCCCGCGTGAGATCCTTCTCCGAAGCCGCGTACGATAGCCGGACCCAGCGGGGGTCGCCGAACGCGTCCCCCGGCACCAGCGCCACGCCTCGCTCCGCCATCAACCGCTCGCAGAACGCCGCCGCGGTCGCGAGCTCGTCGTTGCAGTAGCCATCCACCCGGAAGAAGAAGTAGAACGCGCCAAGTGGCTCGATGAACTCGACCCCGCTCAGGTGCTCGCGGAAATGCCCCACCACCAGGTCGCGGCGCTGGCGGAACGCCTCGACCATCTCCGCCACGGACGCCTCCACCCGCTCGTCGCCGAACGCCGCGGCCGCGGCCCACTGGGCCGGATGGCAGGCGCCACTGGTGACGTGCGTTTGCAGCGCCGCCATGGTCTTGGCGATCGGCAGCGGGGCGACGGCCACGCCGATCCGCCAGCCGGTCATGGCGTAGGCCTTGCTGGCGCCGTAGACGACCACCACCCGGGTCAGGAACTCATCCGGCAGGTCCAACACCGACGGCGCCGGACCCGAACCGTAGTGGATCCGCCGGTAGATCTCGTCGGCAAGCAGCCAGACGTTCTTCTCCCTGGTCCACTCTGCGATCGCCTTGATTTCCGCGCGGCTGTACACCGCACCCGTGGGGTTGACCGGTGAGCAGAGGATCAGCCCGGCGACGCGATGGTCCCACGCCGCGTTCAGCGCGTCCACGTCCACCTTGAGGCTCCACTCGATGTCGCCCGCCACCATCACCGGCTCGGCGCGCGCGAGCCGCACCATCTGGGGATACGACACCCACGCCGGCGAGGGGATCAGCACCCGGTCGCCCGGGCCGAACAACGTCATGCAGGCGTTGAACAGCGACTGCTTGGCGCCGGTGGAGACCACCACATGGTCCGCGTTGACCGGCCGCCCGCCGGACAACAACGACAGGTGGCGCGCCACCGCGGCCCGGAGATCCAGGATCCCCGCGTTGGGCGGGTACCGGGTCTTGCCCTGCTGAATCGCGCGAATGCCGGCCTCGCTCACCAGCTTGGGCGTGTCGAAGTCGGGCTCGCCGGCGGACAGGTCGATCACGTCCTCGCCCGCCGCCCGCCGCCGTTGGGTCTCCTGGTTGATGGACACCGTCTCCGACGGCTTCAGGTACTCGAGGTTCTTGGAAAGTCGATACCCTTCCGAGCCCGCGCTGGCGGTCATGGGTGGTCTCTTGGGCGAACGGTTCATGGCTCGAGCGCCACCTCGTAGGTCGTGACGAACTCGATGAACTTGGAAATCGCGAGCATGTCGGGGCCGACATAGCGGATGGAGTGCGCGTCCGTCCGCTGAACGATGGGCAGATACGCCAGCATCTCCGCGGGACGGTAGTGCCTGAACTGGAGGTCCAGCGTGACCGGCGTCGGGAGCGTGTACGGCCTGAATTGCCCCAGCCGCCCGAGCGCGGCCGTGACCTTCTCCCCAATGAGCCGCACGGAGGCCTCGGGGGTCAGGGTCCGCGCGGAGTGGAAGCTGTAAGTCCACTTGACGACGGCACCCTCGAGGTCGCCCACCAGCGCCTTCACCTCCGCCACGGCGGCATCGTCTCCCGAAATCATCACGACCGGCACTCCAAAATGGCCGGCGATGGCCGCGTTGATCGCCCCTTCGGTGACGGAACGGCCGTTCAACCGCACGTCGGCGAACCGCGCGCTGGAGATGGTGTGGGCCCGGACCCCACGGGGATTGGCGGCGCCCGCATGGTAGCCGATGAACAGTGCCGCGCTGAAGCTGCTGTCGATCCCCTGCATCATCATGAGCGGCCGCGGCCAGGAGCGCACCACGCTGACGTCCGCAGGCAACCGCTCGATCAACAGGTTCTCGCCGTTGCCGTGCGAATCGCTCACCAGAATCTCGGTGGCGCCGGCCGCTTTGGCCGCCTCGATGGCGGCCAGCACCTCGCCGGTCATGAACTGGCGGAACCGCTCGTACTCGAAACCGCCGGGCCCCAGCTGGTCCCCGGTGACCGCGCCCACCACGCCCTCCATGTCGGCGGAGATGTAGATCTTGAGCGGGCGTCCCTGGGCCTGAACCGGCGCGGCAAGGAGGAGCGGCAGAAGCGGCAGAAGCCGCGGGGCGCGGACCAGGAGGCAGCGTCGCGTCATTGGCGGAGCACTCCGTGGCGCTGGAGAATGGCCAGCGTCGAATCCAGGGGCAGGGCCGTCGCGGTGCCGCGGTACCCCTCAACGGTGGTGGCCATGAATAAGGAATTGTAGATCGCTTCTTCCGTGGCTTCGATCGCCGCCTGGAACAGGGGACTCATGGCGTCGTTGGGCATGCGGGGCATCGAACCCAGCCGGGCGACGGGCACCGAACTGAACGCGATGACGTAATCGCCGGAGCCGTTGCTCATGGAGCTGCCGGTGCGCGCCAACCCGGCGAGTGCCCGCCGCGCCAACCGCGTCAGGTTGCGGTGCTCGAGCGGCGCGTCGGTCGCCAGCACGATCATGACGGAGCCGTCCGGGGAGTCCAACCCTTCCCTTTTCCCCGTTCCCCCTTCCCGGCGTTCATCGGGCGCCAGCTCGTCCCGGAGGTAATAGCGGCCCAGCTCGATACCGACCGGAGCGCCGGCGATCTGGAGAATCCCGCCGTAGTTGGTCTGCACCAGCACACCCACGATCCAGCCCCCCAGGCGGTCCGGGAGGTGGCGGCTCGAGGTCCCGATTCCGCCCTTGAAGCCGAAGGCTATGGTGCCGCGCCCCGCCCCAACGCTGCCCTGCTCCACCGGTCCGGGCCGGGCCTCTTCGATCGCCCGTAACACGTCCCGCTCGGTGATGGGCCGAGCCCGGATGTGGTTCAGCGTCCCGTCGTTGGTTTCGCCCACCACCACGTTGATGGAGCGGACGCTCTCGTTCCCGAGGAGCGACAGGAGATAGGTCAGCGTGGCGTCCGCCGCACGCGGCACGCATAACGTGCAGGTCAGCACGATGGGGGACTCCAGCTCCCCCAGCTCCTGCACCTGCGTGAATCCCATCAACTTGCCGAACCCGTTTCCCACCACCACAGCGCCCGGCACCTTGTCGCGGAACAGGTTGCCACCGTGCGGCAGGACCACGGTCACGCCCGTGTTGATCGAGTCGCCCGAGCGGACGGTCACCTGGCCCACCAGGACGCCGGACACGTCGGTGATCGCGTTGAGCGAGCCGGGGGGCAGCACGCCCACGACCACGCCGAGCTGCCGGGCGGTCTGGCGTTGCTGGGCCGCCGACGGGGCGCCGGCGACACAGAGCGACAGCGATGTGACGGCGGAAACCGCGCGGGGAAGGCTCACCATACCGCTACGAATCTACAGCACCTGGCCCGGGCGTTGCCATCGCGACCCGCACGCGCTAGCCTTCCGACCGTGAAGGTCTAGACCAGCTCGTCTGTTTGACAACCGAGGGATCCGTGGCTCGGGAGTTCACTCCCCCGCTGGATGCGGGGCTTCGCGCGGCGCTCGCCGCCCAGAAGTCGTTGGTGTACGTCTGCCCACCGGCGGCCTGGGCCGCGGGCTCCCTGCTCGCGGCATTCCCGCCCGCTGAGGCGACCCCGGCAACGTTGATCGTGGTTCCCGGGACGTCAGCCGCCGTGGAACTGGCGGCGGCGTTCCACTCCCTGGCCGACCTCGGACCCCTGCATCCCGTAACCGGCGCCGCTCGAACCCAGCGCCTCCTGGCAGCCGGGCGAATCGGTACCCTCATCGCGACCCTTCCCGACGCGCTCGATCTGGTGCGCCGCTCCGCGCTCAAGCTCGAGGGGTTGGCGCGGGTGGTGATCGGGTGGCCCGAGCAGATGCTGGCGGCGGGGCTCGGTGGCGGGCTGGATACGCTGCTGGCGGACGCACCGGCGGCACAGCGCATCGTCCTCACGGCCGACGAGACGCCGCTCACGGATTTCCTGGAGCGCCACGCGCGGCGCGCCCCGGTGGGCTGGGCCGCCCGCCTCCCGGCGGCCCCGCTGGGTCCGGCGCGATATGCCGTGATCGACCGGCCTCGGCGGGTGATGGCAGCCCGGGCGGTGCTCGACGTACTCGATCCCCAGCGCACCATCGTGTGGGACCCGAGCCCCGGCGCCCCCGCGCGCTGGGCGGACATGCTGGTGGTCGAAGGCGTGCGCCTGGGACCCGAGACCGGCGATCCCGGCGCGACCGGCGGGCCCGCCGGCCTCGCGATCGCCGGGGATCTTCCGTCGGCCGACGTATTCGCCGCGCTCCGGGGAGCCGCGCAGGAGATCGTCGTGCTGCTCGACGCCGCCCAGCTGCCGTACCTCCAGCGCCTCGCCGCCCCGCTCGATGCCGTCCGTCTCCCGGGAGCCGCAGATCGGGCCCGCGACCGGCTGACGCAACTTCGGCGCGAAGTGCGCGAGCGGCTGGCCGCCGGCTTGCCGCTCCCGGAGCTGCTCGCCCTGGACGCGTTGTTCGACGAGCACGACCCGGCGCTGGTGGCGGCCGCCCTACTGGCCCGCGGAGGCGCGGCCCCGCCCACCGGCGCTCCGGCCGACGTGACTGCGTGGGTGCGGGTCCACGTCAACGCGGGACGGCGCGATCAGCTGCGCCCCGGTGACCTGGTGGGAGCGTTGCTCAACGCCGTGGGGCTGGCCAAGGAAGACATCGGCCGGATCGAGCTCCGGGAGGGCTTCACGCTGGTGGATGTGCGCGCCGAGGAAGCGGAACGCGCGGTCCGGGGGCTCACCGGGACCACGGTGCGGGGGCGCCGCATCAGCGCGCGGCTGGATCGCCGCTAACGCTTCCGGTTCAGCGCGGCCTTGAGCGCGGCGCCCGCCCGGAACAGCGGAGCCACCGCCGCGCGAATCTGGATGGTCTTGCCGGTGCGCGGGTCCCGGCCCAGACGCGCCCCTCGGGTGCGCGGGTGAAAGCTCCCAAACCCGGTGATCCGCACCCGCTCCCCGCGCCGCAGCTCGGCCGCGATGATGCCGTTGGTACCGAACAACGCCTCCACCGCCCGGGCCGCATCCACCTTCTTGATCTCGGCCCGCTCGACGAGCGCCGCGACCAGTTCCGCTCGGTTCACGTGGTCCCCGCTGGTTGGTTCCCGATCACTGCCGCTCCCGCCGTTCCCACCTGGTTCGCCAACTGGGGCGGCTTGACCGGAGGGAGTGGAACGGCGCTCGGGAAACCGCAATATCGCCGCCCGAAGCCCAACCGCAAGCGCGGCTTGCTTCCCCTTGCCGCCGCGGGTAACGTCCCTCCGCGTTCCCGCGCCAGGTGACACCGCGTCGTGTATCACGGCACCACGTCCGGCTGGATCGAAGTCATCACCGGGGTCATGTTCAGCGGCAAGAGCGAGGAGCTCATCCGCCGCGTGCGGCGGGCCGTGATCGCCCGCAGGCGGGTCCAGGTCTTCAAGTCCCACCTCGACGATCGGTACCACGTCTTCTCGGTCACCACCCACGACGGGCTCACCGTCGAGGCCCATCCGGTGAGCACCGCGCTGGAGATCGCCGCCCAGGTTCGCCCCGACAGCAGCGTGGTGGCGATCGACGAAGTGCAGTTTCTCGACGGCGGCATCGTGGACGTCGCCACCGACCTGGCGGGCCGCGGCGTGCGGGTTATCCTGGCCGGCACGGATACCGATTTCCGGGGGGAGCCCTTCGGCGCCATGCCCCAGCTCCTGGCGGTCGCGGAGATCGTGGACAAGCTGCACGCCATCTGCGTCGTGTGCGGCGACCCCGCTTGCCGCAATCAGCGGCTGCTGAACGGGAAGCCGGCGCCCTACGACTCGCCCACCATCATGGTGGGCGGAAGCGAATCGTACGAGGCACGCTGCCGGCACTGCCACGAGGTACCGGCTCGGGATGCCGCGCAGACCACGCTGCTCTGAGTGCTGAACGTCGCCCTCACCGGCAACGCCGCCGCGGGGAAGTCCACCGTCGCACGGTGGTTCCAGGAGTGGGGCGCCACGCTCATCGACGCCGACGAGCTGGTGCGCGAGGTGGAGCGTCCCGGGTCGCCCACGCTCGCCGAGATCGCCCGGCAGTTCGGGCCCCAGGTGTTGCTGCCCGACGGCAGCCTCGATCGCCCGCGGCTGCGCGCCATCGTGCTGGAGGACCCGGCCCGACGCGAGGCGCTCAACGCCATTGTCCACCCCGCCGTTCAGGCCCGGCGCGACCAGCTGGTGCGCGCGGCCCGCACCCGCGGTGACGCCATCGTGGTCAACGACATCCCGTTGCTCTTCGAAGTCCTCGACCCTGGCGCGTTCGACCTCGTGGTGCTGGTGGACGCGCCGGAGGCGGTCCGCCGAGCCCGGCTGCGGGAACGGGGGCTCGAACCGGCGGAGATCGATCGACTGCTGGCCGCACAACTCCCCCCCGGGGCCAAACGCGGTCGGAGCCACATCGTGCTGGAGAACCGCGGCACGCTGGACCAGCTGAAGCGGGCCGCGTGGGACGCGTGGCAGACCATGAAGAAACGCGCGGGCCGCCGATGAAGCGTTGCGATGCCTCTGGGCTCGGCTTGACACGTTTTTGGGCGATACGTAACCTTCGCCCGCGCTGATACCGAACCTGGGTCGAACCGATGTCCAAGATCCCGGACCACCTCCATTACACCGAAGAGCACGAATACGTGAAGCCGACCGACGAGGCCGGCATCGTCCAGGTGGGCATCACCGACTACGCGCAGGGCGAGTTGGGCGACGTGGTGTATGTGGACCTGCCCGCGGTGGAGACCAAGGTCGGTCGCATGGAGGTGTTCGGAACCATCGAAGCCGTCAAAGCGGTGTCCGAGCTGTTCTGCCCGGTGGCGGGCGAGGTCGTCGAGGTCAACCAGGCCCTCGAGGGCGACCCCAGCCTGGTGAACCAAGATCCCTATGGCGAGGGCTGGATGATCAAGCTCCGCGTAAAGAACACCGCCGAGCTGGACCGACTGTTGACGGCCTCCGACTACGCCCAACACATCGGCGAGTAGCAAGGCTCCCGGAGTGGCCACGCGCCGCCGGCAGAACCCCGCGCCCTGGTAGCTCCCAGGGCGTTTGCACGAATAGGATCACGCCATGCGTACCGCGAAGAAGGCCAAAGCCCCACCCAAGACCACATCCCGGTCCGCCCTCCAGCACCCCGACCGGTTCGTGCGCCGTCACGTCGGGCCGCGGCCGGACGACGTGCCGGACATGCTGCGGGTGTTGGGGTATCCCTCGCTCGATGCCCTGATTGACGACCTGGTTCCCGAGAACATCCGGCTGCACCGCGCTCTCAACCTGCCGGCCGCCCGAACCGAACGGGAGGTGTTGGCCGAGCTGCGCGCCATGGCGTCCCACAACCAGGTGTTCCGCTCCTACCTCGGCATGGGCTACTACGATTGCATCACGCCCCCCGTGATCCAGCGGAATATCCTCGAGAACCCGGGGTGGTACACCGCGTACACGCCCTACCAGGCGGAGATCGCGCAGGGCCGGCTGGAGGGGTTGCTCAACTTCCAGACCATGGTCGCCGATCTCACGGCGCTGCCCATCGCGAACGCGTCCCTGCTGGACGAGGGAACGGCGGCCGCCGAGGCGATGGCCATGAGCCTGGCCGTCAATCACCCCGAGCACCCGGTGTATCTGGTGGATGAAGGGTGCCACCCGCAAACCATCGCGGTGGTCCGCACCCGTGCGGAGGCGCGCGGCGTGGAGGTTCGCGTGGGAGACCCTGCCACGTTCACCTTCTCGCCGGGCATCGTGGGGGCCCTGGTCCAGTACCCAGCCACGGACGGGGCCATAAGGGACTACCGCGCGCTTGGTGACAAGGCCCACGCCGCGGGGGCGCTGGTCACCGCCGCCACCGACTTGCTGGCGCTCACCCTGCTCCAGCCGCCGGGCGAGTGGGGTGCCGACGTGGCCGTCGGCAATTCCCAGCGATTCGGCGTCCCGCTGGGGTACGGCGGCCCGCACGCCGCGTTCTACGCCACGCGCGAAGCGTACAAGCGCTTGGTCCCCGGCCGGATCATCGGGGTCTCCAAGGACAGTGCCGGCCGGCCCGCGCTGCGGATGGCGTTGCAGACGCGCGAGCAACACATCCGGCGCGAGAAGGCGACCAGCAACATCTGTACCGCCCAGGTGCTGCTCGCCGTGGTGGCCGGCGCCTACGCGGTGTATCACGGACCCGACGGCCTCGCCGCGATTGGCCGCCGGGTGCACAGCCTCACGGCCTTGCTGGCGGAGGCGCTGCGGCGACTCCGGTATCGCGTGGTGCACGGCGAGTTCTTTGACACCCTGTGCATCGAGGTCACGCAGGCGCAACGGGAGCGGCTGCTCAAGGCGGCGCGCACGCGTCGCATTAACCTGCGGGTCCTCTCGCCGACCCAGCTGGGCATCTCGCTGGACGAGACCACGACAGCTGCTGACGTCCAGGAGCTGGCGGCCATCTTCGCGCAGGGCAAGCGTCTCCCCTTCTCGGTGGACGACCTCGCCGGAAGGATCGCGCCGGCCATTCCGCAGAGCCTCGCGCGCACCAGCCCGTTCTGCACTCACCCGGTGTTCCGCCGGTACCGCTCCGAGACCGAGATGCTGCGGTACTTGAAGCAGCTCGAGGACCGCGACTTGTCGCTCACGTCGGCCATGATCCCGCTGGGGTCCTGCACGCTCAAGCTCAACGCGACCGCGGAAATGGCGGCGATCACCTGGCCCGAGTTCAACGGCCTCCACCCCTTCGCGCCGCCGGAGCAGGCGCAAGGCTATCAGCAATTGTTCGCCGAGCTGGAGTCCTGGCTCGGCGAGATCACCGGTTTCCCCCAGGTGTCGCTCCAACCCAACGCCGGCGCCCAGGGCGAGTTTACCGGCTTGCTGGTCATCCGGGCGTATCACCGAAGCCGCAACCAGGGGCACCGCACCACCTGCCTCATCCCGCAATCCGCGCACGGCACCAATCCCGCCAGCGCCGTCATGGCAGGCATGAAAGTGGTGGTGGTCAGGACCAACGCCCAGGGGGACGTGGACCTATCCGACCTTCGCGCCAAAGCCCAGGAGCACGCCGACACGCTGGGCGCGCTGATGATCACGTATCCCTCTACGCATGGCGTCTTCGAGGCGGGGATCAAAGAGATCTGCGACGTGGTCCACCAGCACGGCGGCCAGGTGTACATGGACGGCGCCAACCTGAACGCGCAGGTCGGCCTGTGCCGCCCGGGGGACATCGGGGCCGACGTTTGCCATCTCAACCTGCACAAGACGTTTTGCATCCCGCACGGCGGCGGCGGCCCCGGCATGGGGCCGATCGGGGTAGCCGCGCACCTGGCGCCGTTCGTGCCCGACCATCCCGTGATTCCCCTGGGCATCAAGCGGTCCTGCGGCACGGTGTCCGCCGCGCCGTGGGGGAGCGCGTCCATCCTGCCGATCTCCTGGGCCTACATTGCGATGATGGGCCCCGATGGGCTCACCGAGGCGACCACGCTCGCCATCCTCAACGCGAACTACATCGCGCGGCGACTCGCAGGACACTACGGGCTGGTCTATAGCGGGAAGAACGGTCTCATCGGCCACGAATGCATCCTCGACACCCGGCCGTTCAAGCCGTCGGGGATCGACGTGGAAGACATCGCGAAGCGCCTGATCGACTACGGCTTCCACCCGCCCACGGTCTCGTTCCCCGTCCCGGGCACGCTGATGGTGGAGCCCACCGAGAGCGAACCCAGGGGCGAGCTGGATCGCTTCTGCGAGGCCATGATCGCGATTCGCGAGGAGATCCGCGAGATCGAGCAGGGCAAGATGGACCGCGAGCACAACCTGTTGACCAACGCGCCGCACACGCTGGAGGCGTTGCTCGCCGACGGCTGGAACCGACCCTACTCGCGAGAGCGAGCCGGCCTCCCCACCCGTGCCACTCGCGAGCACAAGGTCTGGCCGGCGGTCGGACGAGTGGATGCGGCTTACGGGGACCGGAACCTGGTGTGCGTGTGTCCGCCGGTCGAAGCATATGCCTGAGGACGGACACGCGGACGGGCTACGCGAGCGACCGGGTGGGTCCCGAGGGGCGCGTTAGTGCGGCGGGCATTGCCCGAGGGGCAAGGGCGGGTGCAAGCACTACAGCGCCCAGAGGGACCCACCCGGCCGCGAGCCGCCGCCCCGACATGGCAGCTGCTGGTGGACCCCGACGGCCGGCCCGGGGCGGAGAACATGGCCATCGATCAAGCGCTGCTGGACGACGTGGATCGCCGCGGCGACCTGGCCTACCTCCGTCTGTATCGCTGGAACCCGCCCTGCCTGTCGTTCGGGCGCAATGAGCCTGCCCTGTCCCGCTACGATCGAGCGGAGATCGAGCGCCTCGGCGTGGGCGTGGTCCGCCGGCCCACCGGCGGCCGCGCCGTGTGGCACGACGATGAAGTAACATACGCCGTGGCGGCCCCGGTCCCGGCCTTCGGTTGCCTCCGTGACAGCTACCGCGTCATTCATGAGCGTCTGGCTCGGGCGCTGCGAGCGCTGGGAGCGGACGCCGCGCTGGCTCCTGCCGGGGCGCGCCCGGGCGCGCTGTCCGCGGGGGCGTGTTTCGCCCAGCCGGTCGGGGGAGAGGTGCTGGTCCACGGCCGCAAAGTGGTTGGCTCGGCCCAGGTGCGTCAGGGCGGTGCCTTCCTCCAGCACGGCTCGATTCTCCTGGGTGGATCGCAGGAGGTCATCGCCCAGGTGAGCCGGGAGCGCCCGCGTCCACCCAACGCCACCTCGATGTCCGAGGCGCTGGGACGTCGTGCGTCGTTCGACGAGGTGGCCCGGGCCATCGCGCACACGTGGGCCGAGCACGGTGAGGCGGTACACCATGCACCATCCGCCTGTCCATCTATCCCTCTGTCCGTCTTCGCCGATCCCGCCTGGACCTGGCGCCGCTAGGTCCGTTCGCCAATATTCTCGCGCCATGACCCACCGCGCCCTGCTGTTGGTCTCGGCGGCAACCGCGCTGGCGAGCGCCTGCCGCGAAGCGCCGCGCTGCCCTGGCGACTGGTGCGGTACCGCCGTGCTGGTCTCCTCGGAGCCCGGCGTGCTGCTGCCGCCGGTCACCCAGACCGACGCGGACTTCTGGATCACCGAGATGGTCTTCTCGAAGCTCGCGGAGCTGGGACCCAGCCTGAGCACGGTGGGTGACTCGGGGTTCGTGCCGGAGCTGGCGCAGACGTGGGCCTGGGACACCCCCACCACTCTCCGCTTCACGCTCAATCCGCGGGCGCACTGGCACGACGGTAGGCCCGTTACGGCCCAAGACGTCGCTTTCACCTTCGACGTCTACCGCGACTCCGTGGTGAACGCCGGGGCCCGGCCGTTGCTGGAAGAGATCGCCTCAGTGACCGCCGCGGATTCCCACACCGTGGCCTTCCAGTTCCGCCGCTCGTACCCGGAAGCGTTTTTCGACGCCGCGTTCCAGATGTGGATCCTGCCGCGCCACGTGTTGGACACGGTGCCCCGAAATCGCCTCGCATCGCATCCCTTGGGCCGGAATCCCATTGGGAGCGGCCCCTTCCGATTCGTCCGGTGGACCACCGGCCAGAGCATCGAGTTGGCCGGGGACTCGAGTTATGCCCTCGGCCGCCCGGGACTGCGCCGCGTAGTCTGGCGCTTCATCCCGGACATGCCCGCCGGCGTCACGCAGCTCGTCGCCGGCGAGGCGGACGCGGCGCAGGCGCTAGTGACTCCAGAACTCTTGGATCGGCTGCGGGGAGCCCCACACCTCAACCTCACGCCGTTCGCGTTATCCGCCTATTCGTATGTCGGATTCAACTTGCGTGCCCCGGGTCGCCCGGGCAGCCCCCATCCCCTGTTCGGCGACCGTGCCCTGCGGCGAGCAGTCGCGATGGCCGTGGATCGCGAGGCGGCCGTCCGCGCCGTGCTGGGCAACCTGGGAGCGCTTCCATCCGGGCCGTTCGCACCGTGGCTCTGGATGGCCAGCGAAAGCCCAGGACCACTGCCCTTCGATACGGCGGCGGCGAAGCGCTCACTCGACTCCCTGGGGTGGCGACCGGGGGCCGACGGGGTGCGCGCCAGGAGCGGCCGCCGGTTGGAGTTCGACCTCCTGGTGCCTACCACCAGCGCACCTCGCCGTCGCATCGCGGTGATCGTGCAAGACCAGCTCCGGCGCGTGGGCATCGCGATGCAGATCACCGAGCTGGATTTCAACACGTTCATCAGCCGCGCGCAGGCCGGCCGGTTCGACGCGGCGTTCCTCTCATTGGTCAGCGATCCCAGTCCGAGATCCATTCGGCAGCCCTGGACCCGCGCCGGTTTCGCCGGTTCCAACTACCAGCGTTACGATAACCCGGAGTTTGACCGGCTCACCGATCAGGCGGTGGCCGAGTGGAACAGGGAGCGCGCGACCGCTCTCTGGCACCAGGCCATCGCGGTCATCAACGCGGATGTGCCCGCCATTTGGATCTATGTCCCTCGCCCGGTGCTGGTGGCCCATCGGCGCTTCGTGGATACCGCTCTTCGGCCAGACTTGTGGACCGCACGGTTGTGGCAGTGGCGCGTCAACCCCGACGCCCTGATCGAGCGCGACCGGGTCATCGCACCGTAATCCGGTAGGGTGGCAGCCTTCCTCGCGCGCCGGCTCGGGGCCGCGGTCCTGGTCGCGTTCGGCGTCGCGACGATTACGTTCCTCCTCATTCACCTGGCCCCGGGCTCACCGCTGGCGGGCTCCGGCGAGAATCCCTACGTCTCGGCCGAAGCCATCGCACAAATGCGGCGCAACTTCGCGCTGGATCGACCCATCCATATCCAGTACGTCCGCTACCTGACCAATCTCCTCCGCGGCGACTGGGGGTTGTCCTTCACCATGCACCGCCCCGTGCTGGACGCGTTTCGGGACGCACTGCCCAACACGCTCCTGCTGGCCGCCGCGGCCCTGTTGGTGGACTTCCTGCTCGGCGTCACCGTCGGCACCCTGCAGGGCATGCGCCCCGGCTCGCGCTTCGATCGAGTGTGCTCGGCGGTGACGCTGACGCTCTACTCGGTGCCGACCTTCTGGCTTGGCCTCATGTTGGTGCTGGTGTTCGGCCAGGAGCTGGGCTGGCTGCCGGTGAGCGGCGTGGTGGATCCGGCCCTGTATCACGCCCGCGACATCCTGGGCAAGCTGTGGGATCGCGCGGCGCACCTCATCCTGCCCGCGTTGACGTTGGGGCTGATTGGCGCTGCCGCCACCGCGCGGTACCAGCGCGCGGCCGTGCTCGAGGTGATCCGCCAGGACTTCATCCGCACGGCGCGGGCCAAGGGTCTGAGCGAACGGGCCGTCGCCGTGCACGCGCTGCGCAACGCCGTTCTGCCCACCATTACCTTGTTCGGGCTGTCGCTGCCCGTGCTGCTTTCCGGCGCCGTGCTGGTGGAGACCGTCTTTGCCTGGCCGGGGATGGGCCGGTTGGCGTTCGAGGCGATCCAGCGGCGAGACTATCCGGTGGTCACCGGAGCGGCGACGCTCGTCGCCCTGGCGGTGGTGGCCGGCAATTTCGTCGCCGACGTCCTGACCCGGATCGCGGACCCCCGGACCCGGGAAGCCCAGTGATCTCGCGGCGGGTTCGTATGGGTCTGGCGGCAGTGGGCCTGCTGTACCTGATCGCCCTGCTGGCGCCGGTGCTCGCTCCCTACGACCCTGCCGCACAGCTGGACCTGGTGGCGGGGCGTCTGCTCCCCGCCTCGCTAGCGCATCCACTCGGCACCGATGCGTTGAGCCGGGACCTGCTGAGCCGGCTGCTGTTCGGCGCGCGACTGTCGCTGTCCATCGCCGCCTTGGCCGTGGTGGTGGCCGTCACGGTGGGGACCGCCGTCGGGCTGGCGGCCGGGTTGGCCGGCGGCGTGGTAGACGCCGCCTTGATGCGGTCGGTGGATGCGGCGCTGGCCATCCCGCGGGTGTTTCTCCTGATCGTCATCCTGGCGCTGTGGGAGCACGGCGGCATCGCCGCGCTGGTGCTGGTGCTGGGGCTCACTGGGTGGTTCGGGACCAGCCGGCTGGTGCGGGCCGAAGTCCAGAGCCTCAAGCAGCGCGACTTCGTGCTCGCGGCGCGGGCCTTGGGGCTCCCCGCCTGGCGCATCGCGCTGCGCCACATCCTGCCCAACGCGACAGCCCCGATCATCGTGAGCGCTACGCTGGGGGTGGGAAACACCATCCTGATCGAAGCGGCGCTATCGTTTCTGGGGATCGGAGTCCGTCCGCCGATGCCCTCCTGGGGCAACATGATCGCCGATGGCCAGGCGTTCCTCGCCACCGCGCCGTGGCAGGCGATCGTGCCGGGCGCCGCGGTCGTCCTCACGGTCATGACCTTCAGCGTGCTGGGAGAAGCGTTGCGCGAAACCATCGACCCGAGAACCCGGTGAAGCCCCTCCTCGCGGTGCGGGACCTCACGACCGAGTTCGCGATGCCCGGAGGTCTGGTGGCGCGAGCGGTCGACGGCGTCTCGCTGGACCTCTACCCCGGCGAGACGCTCGCACTGGTCGGTGAATCGGGCTCGGGCAAGACGACCCTGGCGTTGTCGCTGCTCCGGCTGATCCCGGAGCCGCCGGGCCGCATCGATCCCGCCGGCCGGGTCGAGCTGGACGGGGCCGACATCCTGCGCTGGGACGCGAAGGCCTTGCGGCGGGTCCGCGGCGGCGACCTGGCCATGATCTTCCAGGAGCCGGGAAGCAGCCTGAACCCGGTCATGACCGTGGGCTCCCAGATCACGGAAACGGTGCGGGCCCACGGGCAGCCGGACCGGCGCGCCGCGCGCCGGCGCGCATTGGAGCTGCTGGCCGACGTCGGCATAAGCGATCCGGACCGTCGGCTCGGCCAGTATCCACACCAGCTGAGCGGCGGCATGCAGCAGCGCGTCATGATCGCCATGGCCCTGGCGGGCAACCCCAAGGTCCTGATCGCGGACGAGCCGACCACCGCGCTCGACGTCACGATTCAACTGCAGATCCTCGACCTGTTGAGCGATCTCCAACGGCGGCTGGGGCTCGCGGTGCTGTTGATCACGCACGACCTGGGGCTCGCCGCGCGGGTGGCCGACCGGGTGGCGGTGATGTACGCGGGTCGCATTGCGGAATCGGCGCCGGCCGCCCGGCTGTTCGACCACCCGCAGCATCCCTACACCGAGGCACTGCTGCACGCGGTTCCGCGCATTGACCGGGACGTCGCACGGCTGCCCGTAGTTCCCGGCCAGCCTCCGTTGGCCACCCAATGGCCCACCGGCTGCCGGTTTCACCCACGCTGCCGGCACGCCTGGGAACGCTGCCGCGGAGCCGAGCCCTCCTTGCTCGGCACCGATCAGGAGCACCTCGCGCGTTGCTGGCTGGTCGACGAACCGGCGCGGCGGGCACCATGACGACGGAGCGATTGGTGGAGATAGACGCGCTCACCAAGCGGTTTTCGCTGCCGGGGCCGCTGTTGGGGCGCCGACGCGCGATCGTGGCCGTGGACGCGGTGACCCTCACGATCGCGCGGGGCGAAACGCTCGGGGTGGTGGGAGAGAGCGGCAGCGGGAAGACCACGCTGGGACATTGCGTCCTCCGTCTGACCCAGCCGGACGCAGGCCGCGTGCGGTTCGCCGGCGTCGAGATCCTGGCCCTCCGAGCGGAGGGCCTTCGCCGGATGCGCCGCCGGATGCAGATCGTCTTCCAGGACGCGACCCTGTCACTCAACCCGCGCCTCGGGATCGGGGCCGCCATCCAGGAGCCGCTCGAGGTGCACGGGCGCGCGCGGGGTTCGAGCGCACGGGCGCGCGCGGAGGAGTTACTGGCCGAAGTGGGGCTCGACCGAACGCTGTCGGATCACTACCCGCACCAGCTGTCCGGGGGGCAGCGCCAGCGCGTGGGGATCGCGCGGGCGCTCTCGGTCGAGCCCGAGTTCCTGGTGCTCGACGAACCGATCTCGAACCTGGACGTCTCCGTCGGCGCGCAGGTGTTGAACTTGCTGGCCGATCTCCAGGCGCGCCGCGGCCTTACCTATCTGCTCATCGCGCACGACCTGGCGGTGGTGCGCTACCTGGCGGACCGCGTGGCGGTGATGTACCTGGGGCGGGTGGCTGAGCTCGCGCCGGCGGCGGCCATCTATCAGCAGCCGCTCCATCCCTACACCGCGTCGCTGCTCGCGGCGGCCCCGGTTCAGGATCCCCGGGCCGCGCGGCCCCGCATCGTGCTGTCGGGCGAGCCGCCGAGCGCCGCGAATCCTCCCCCTGGCTGCCCCTTCCACCCTAGGTGCCCGCACCCCAAGAAGAGCGAGCGGTGCCGAAGCGAGCGGCCGCCGCTCCGCGAAGTGCTCTCCGGGCGGTGGGCGGCGTGCCACTACGCGGAGGAGCCGATCGATGCGGGCCGGGCCAGCCACAGGTGACCCGTTCGTTAGCGGTTCTCGGGGGATTGCGCCATGCCCGCACCTAGTAACGCTGCAGGCCTTGCGGCCTAATTCCTAACCGCTGCGAGACCAATTCGCCTGCAAGTCCGGATGGTGAACGAGGTTACCTTGCTCGACGCGCCACGCGGGTCCGACATACCCGGCGAGCGTACCGGTGTTTCTCGCGCGGGCGGGGTGGGCGGTGGTGTGGGGAAGTCCGGTCACGGCGTTGCGGGGGTCAGAGCGGGCGCGGCGTGGGCGTTTTAGGCGGCGGGGCTGGCGGGGTTGCGCCAGTACATGGCGTGCCTTGCTGGGCTAATCCGGCACTGGCAGGCTAGCTTAGGCGGGCGCAAGGGCCTACGTTGGAAGCGTTTAGGGGGCGGCGTGGGCCTTGGCTGGTCGGGGAATAGCCCGCGAAGCCTTGCGGCATTCGGCGAACCGGCGCACTGATCCCCCGCAAGTCCAAATACAGGTTAGGCCGCGGCCGGCCGGCGTTCGTTGTCTGCGCACGAACCATGTTGCGCCTTTAGCGGCGTGGGGTCTCGGCGTCCGGCTCCGTGACGCTGGGCCGGCCACAGCAGTACGACAGTAGGCTGGGGACTGAGCAGGTGGCTAACGAGGTTGATCGTGTCAGGGCGGCGCTCGCCGGCCGCTACCGCATCGAGCGCGAACTCGGCCGTGGCGGCATGGCGACAGTGTATCTTGCGGAGGACCTCAAGCACCATCGCCGGGTCGCCATCAAGG